>CAZRSD010000014.1:2256-16578 GCA_964602645.1 uncultured Myxococcales bacterium | reverse complement strand
ATGGCCATCTCAAGACCTTGTCAGGAAAGACAGCTCTCGTCGCTATCCTCGTAAGCTGGGGCATCGCTTTTTTTGAATATTGCTTTCAAGTGCCAGCCAACCGCATCGGCAACACAGCGCTCACGCTCACGCAACTGAAGATTTTGCAAGAGGCGATTACGCTCGTCATCTTCGTGCCGTTTGCGATCTTCTACATGGGCTCGCCAATCAAAATAGATTACCTATGGGCCGCGTTGTGCGTGATGGGTGCCGTCTACTTCGTGTTTCGCTCATAAATTTGATAAGCACCACCATGCGCGAAAAAAGCGCCCCCACCTGCTTTACCGTGAGCCATTGTGCGGGCAGATTATGACGGCAACACAATTTTGAAAAGTTGAAAAACCATGGCAGAAAAACTCTCCACGTCAGGCACCGTCAGCTACACGCACGTGGCTATGACGCAAGTCGTCATGCCACAAAACACCAATATTCACGGCACCATTTTTGGGGGCGAAGTCTTAAGCTGGATCGATATTTGCTCTGGCGTAAGCGCTCAACGACATTGCCGCAGCAACGTCGTCACCGCATCGTTTGACGAGGTGCATTTCGTAACGCCGATTAAGCACGGCTATGTCGTTATTTTGGAAAGCCAAGTTAACGCAGTCTTCAATTCGAGTATGGAAATCGGCACCGTCGTGACGGCGGAAAATCCTCGCACCGGTGAACGCAAAGTTGCTGTCCGCGCGCTCTGTACTTTCGTTAATTTGGATGACCACGGCGCTCCCAAGAAATGTCCACCGCTCCTTACGGAAACGCCTGAAGAAAAAGAGCGCGAACGCGCAGCTCATGCACGACGACAACAGCGTCTTTTGCATCGCCACACGCAGATCAATACTTAGAAGCGCAGCCTACCACCAGTTGTAGCCATATTTTTGATAGTTGGTGAATGGCCAGCGCTGTGTCTTCTTAAAATCCCACCAATCTTTTCGCGCCGCGCCATAAGCGGTAAATTTTCGCCACCCAATGTTTCTAATAAAGCGCCATTCGGCGATTGCTAAATCAGGATCGTAGGCGGTGCAGTTAACACCGTCCCTATCGCCGGCACCGCAGACGTTGGGATTAAAATCAGCTCTTGTGATATCGCCGTAGCCACCAGTGCCGTAGCCGGTGAGCGGTGCATTACGCGAAAATCCGCCCCAATAATTGTAGGCGTCGCTTGTTTCGTTGAGATTGAGCTCTTGGTCGTCGCTCCGCGCAAAACTTGCGCTCGTGATGGCCAGCGACAGTATCATGGCTTGTATCATTTTTGTGTTGAGGTCGTTCATTAGTTTGCTCCCCTGCCGACGCATTCATGCACACGCGAGGGCCGCCGGTTCTAGCGATCACCCACACTATGAGCCACCGTCACACCAGATCGCTGCAACAACAAATGACTGCGCAATTTTTTTTTGCCGCCACAACAATCTGCATTCGCGATCCTTTGTCTGCGCACAATTGCACACATCGTTATATAGCCGCCAAATCAATCGGTGCTAGTCGACATCGATATTATGAAGTGAGGTTCACCATGAAACGACAAGCTCATCGCCTATTGGCTTTGTCATTTGCAATTTTACTAGTCGCATACGCGGTATCATGCGCGCAAGAAGGGGCGAGACCAACCGAACAAGCAACCAAGAACGGTCAAAGCGAAATGCTCAATCAAGCGTCGGTTGCATCAACCGTAAGCACGCAAAACAAGGCGCAGCAAGAGAATGTATCGCTTACCGCCAACGAAGCGCCGGGTCTACCTTCGGTACTCGACGTACCAGCAGCTCAACCAGCTCTCGACGGTAATCTCGGCATGCCAAATCCGGCCTTCGGCGCAAGTCAAGATCCGCTGCTCTCGCAACTACCTTACTACTGCGATCCCCTACGATACGCGCCGAACATCATCAACAACAACCGCGCATGCCTTCCTTTCCAGCCGATCCCCTACCTTGGTTTTGGTGCAGACCGTGGCCCTGGCCTCGGGCTCTTTCCGCCTGGCCCCGTCGGCTATCGTCTTCGCGATGGTGACGATGTCGGACGCATCTCGCATGACGATGACGACAACAACCGTCATCATCACAAAGGCAAATGGCAAAGCCACGGTCGCCACTAATCCCGAGGGCCTCATTCGTGAGGCCCTCTCTTTAGGCAACTCGTTCGCTAACAATTGCGATAATTACGTTGACAGGAAATGTTCACCTCACGTCTTTTAAAATGCGATTTCCAATACCGAGTTCACCATGAGCATTGTAGTCAGTGGCACCGAGCTAAAACCGGGCGAACAAAAATGTATCATGATACCCCTCCCGAACCTCTATCATAGCGAGCCAGTGCTCATGCCCACCTTCGTCATGTGCGGAAAGAAAGCAGGACCCACCTTACTCGTAACCGGTGCCATTCACGGCGACGAGATCAATGGTATCGAAATTATTCGCCGCATCCTCAAACGCCGCTTCATTCCTTCGTTGCGCGGCAATCTCATCTGCGTTCCCGTCGTCAACGTCTATGGTTATCTCTATCAATCGCGCTATTTAATGGATCGCCGCGATCTCAATCGTTCATTTCCCGGCAGCACGTCGGGCTCAATTGCGGCACGCCTTGCGAAAGTTTTGGTGACAGAACTAATAACGCATGCGACGCATCTCATCGACTTACATACGGGCGCCCTGCATCGTAGCAACCTTCCACAAATCCGCGCATCGCTCAATAATCCAGAAACGCTGCGCCTTGCAAAAGCGTTTGACGCACCGGTGATCATTGACTCCCGCGAACGCGACGGCTCTCTTCGACAAATGGCCTCCGATCTCAAAAAGCCATTGCTTTTATATGAGGCTGGTGAAGCATTACGCTTTGATGAACCAGGCATTAAATTAGGCGTACGAGGAATTCTCAATACCATGCGCGCACTCAAAATGATCGCAAGCGACGATAAAAGACCAAAACCTGCGCCAGCCGTTGTGTCCTCGACCCACTGGGTGCGTGCCGAAGTTAGCGGCAATTTGCAGAGCGATAAAATGCTCGGCGCTCACGTAACAAAAGGTGAAGTTATCGGGACGATTTCAAATCCCTTCGACATGAGCGTTCACGAGGTTAAATCGCCGTACAAGGGAATTTTGATCGGCCACTGCAAATTGCCACCAGTCCACGAAGGGCAAGCGCTTTTTCACGTGGCGTTACTTGAGAGCCCGCATTCTGCTCACATACAAGTAACACAACTTGAAGACCTTGTTCCCAAAGACGCGGCGACATTTTTCCCGGAAGGCTTCTAGTCAGCGCCCTAGTGTTTAAAGCTTTCCCAGAATTTTGATTCGTGGAATTTGTCGAGCATGCCCAAAATTTCATTGAGCGAAGCGCGTGATTCACGCAGCGTTGCGAGCGTTTTCTCATACGACTCTTTGGGGCGTGAGGGCATCATGGGTGACGTAAAGATAGGCTCGCGCATGATCGTCACTACACCCGAATCTATTTCCGGTACGTTGTCGGAAGCGCTTTCAGCCAAAAGCTCGTCGCCACAGCTTTGATAAATCTGCTGGGTGACTTCGTCGAAATCTGCGCAGTCACCGTCAAGTAAATCGGCTGCTTCTTGCAAGAGCTCAACGTCTAACGTCAATGCGGGGTTATCGACGCAAGGCGCCGCCGTAACGGGGAGCGTGTTTGTCTCGTTATGTTGTTCAAGCGCAACAGGGGACGCGCTCTCTTCTGGCATCACATCGTCAAATTTCGCGGCGGGCGTCGAGAACAGATCGTCTGATTCGGCGATGATACGTTGCGCGCTTGCAAGCGAGAGTTTCTTTTCCAACAACAAATGTTTGATAGCTGAAAATATTATGACGTCTTGTCTGCGATAAATACGTTGTCCCGTCTTGGTTTTCTGCGGACGAATTTGCGGAAATTCGGATTCCCAATAGCGCATCTCATGAGGTTTTATCATGAGCAAATCTGAGACTTCCGACGCCCGAAAATAATTTCGTTGCGGCAAGGTTTCACGCATCAATAGTTCTAATATTCTCACCTCGTCCTCACTTTTCACTTTGCTTGCGCAGGAGACATCACCAGCATAACAGACAAACTCATAAGGATAAATTTCTCATCGCTCGCACGGTGCTGCACAGATTGTATGCGAATGACCTTACGGTCAAATTCGCTCAAGCGACAAATTTCACGAGCGTGCCGTGGGCGCATGCGTGCATGTACAAAGCCGCTTTATCAGGAAGCTATCGTTCGTGCAACAACGGCAGCCTCGGGGCGCACTGAAACTTAGAGGATTTTCACGCGCATCGAATTTTTCCTCAATTTTAGTGTGCATTCGCTTCTCGACAACGAGTACATTGGTACTGCACTCAATGACTAATCGCGTGCAACGCATCTTCGATAATGGTAAGCATGCGTGCCGTCGTTTCCTTGCTTATCATGAGCGGCGGCGCAATGCGTACGACGTTGCCATAGAGACCGCCTTTACCGACCAGGAGTCCGCGCGCCTTGCACGCTTCCATGAACGCGAGGGTCTCTTTTATCGCATAGCCTTTGCTTTCTGCATCGGTGATCAATTCCATGCCCACTAAAAGTCCTCGCCCGCGCACATCACCGATCAAAGGAAACCGAGCCCTCATATCATTGAGCGCATCCATGATCTCTTTGCCACGAACCTTGGCATTATCGATGAGCTGCTCTTCTGTGATGATGTCGATGGCAGCCTTAGCTTGTGCGGTTTGATACGGGTCACCACCGAAGGTATTAAAATAGGTTTTACCTTCGAGGAAGCCTGCGAGTTTCGACGTCATGACAACGCAGCCTATCGGAGCACCATTGCCCAAACTCTTCGCAGTGGTAATCACGTCGGCATCAATACCAAGATCTTTCGACAAAAAGAAATCGCCGCCACATCGACCCGATGCTGTTTGCACTTCATCGCTAATATAACTGCCACCATAGCGATGGACGATTTCAGTCACGGTTGCAAAATACTCGGGCGGCGGCGTGATGAAACCACCAACGCCCATGATCGGTTCCACAATCATCCCTGCTATGGTGCCATTGGTTGATGTCTTAATCGTATCTTCGACAGCTTTTGCGCACTGCAGACTGCAGCTCTTTGGTTCTTGCTTCCAGGGACAGCGGTAACAATAGGGCGCCGGCACATTTACTGTTGCCACGACTGGCTGCGCCTTAAATCGCCAGTTGTAATGACCGCATTGCGCAAGCGTTCCTGCAGTCCCACCGTGATAGCTCAATTGCAAATTGATAATACTTGCGTCGCCCGAAGCATGCCGCGTTGCCATGAACGCAAGTTCATTGGCCTCGGAGCCTGAGTTCGTGAACGCCACGCGATCGAGGCCTTCAGGTGCAAGCTCAGCGACAGTTTCGGCGAGTTCATGCAGATGATGATTCAAATAGAGCGTGCTCGTATGTTGAATTTCGTCGTTATCGAGCATGTCTTTGAGGATCTTTTTGATCTTAGGGTGATTATGCCCAGCACCAATACACACGATCCCACCGATCGCATCGATATATTCGCGCCCTTCTTCGTCGAACACCATGTCGCCCTTCGCTTTCACGAGATACACGGGATCTTGGTAATAATGCGTTGCAGTAGGAAGCAAATGCTTTTTACGAATACGAAGAAGCTGTTCTTTACTGGGCACCTGCATGACAACCTCACTCTTTAGATTTCGGTAATTGACTCATAGGTTTCAGGACGACGATCGCGATAAAACTGCCACAGATCGCGCACCTCACGGATCTCGTCGAAATTGAGATCGGCAACAAGCAATTCATCTTTGTCACGTGAAGCTTGAGCAATAATGCTGCCACGCGGATTCACAAAATACGACGAGCCGTAGAATTCACCGATTTGCCACGGCTTCTCCACGCCGACACGGTTGATAGCACCAACAAAATAACCATTCGCTACCGCATGCGCCGGTTGCTCGACGCGCCAGAGATATTCCGAGAGCCCAGCCACCGTTGCCGACGGATTGAAGACGATTTGTGCCCCGCGCAAACCAAGAGCACGCGCGCCCTCGGGAAAGTGACGATCGTAGCAAATGTAAACACCGACATCGCCGTAAGCTGTTTTAAAAACTGGATAACCACCATTGCCTGGCTTAAAAAAGAATTTCTCCCAAAAGCCCGCCACCTGCGGAATGTGTTGTTTGCGATACTTTCCTAAATAGTTCCCATCAGCGTCAATGACGGCCGCGGTGTTGTAGTAAACCCCCGTCATCGCTTTCTCGTAGATAGGAGCTACGATGACCATGCTATACTTTTTGGCGTATTCGCTCATGAGCGTGACAGTGGGTCCGTTTGGTATTTCCTCAGCGAGGTCGTACCATTTCTTGTCTTGAGACGGGCAAAAATACGGACCCGTAAATATCTCTTGAAAGCACAATATTTGAACTCGTGCCTTTCCGGCTTGTTCAATATACGGCTCATGCGCTGCGAGCATGGCGTCGCGATGCCGCGTGCATGGTTCACTCGTATCGAGCTTGTTCGCCATTTGAATGAGAGCCGCTTTTATCGTCGATGCCATAGCATTCATCCTTTTTGGTTAGAGATTCTTCCACGCGTAAGGGCGCCGCGCCACATAAGCGCCAAAGCCCCTCTCGACACTCGCGACATTATCTTCGACCACAACGCTGCCCCGCAGTATCGTCATATCAACGTGACCTTTAACGTTGAAGCCTTCATACGCCGAATAATCGCAGTTCATGGTATGCGTCTTCGCCGACAACACGTACTCGTTACTCGGATCGAAAACGACGAGATCAGCATCACTACCAACCGCAATCGCGCCCTTCTTTGGATAGAGGCCAAAAATTTTAGCAGGCATGGTGCTGGTTACCTCGACGAATTTATTCAGTGAGATGCGATTCTTCACGACGCCTTCGGAGAACATGAGTGGTACGCGATGCTCGATGCCCGGCGCACCGTTTGGAATTTTGTTGAAGGCATGCTCACCCATCTTTTTTTGTTCCATGCAAAACGGACAATGATCAGTTGCGACGGTATGCACCAAATTCTGTCGCAGACCACTCCATAATGCGTCTTGATCGGCCTTTGTGCGAAGCGGTGGGCTCATCACATATTTCGCGCCATTGAAGCCTTGATCATAAAGACTGTCGTCAAGTAGCAGATATTGCACACATGTTTCAACGAGCACTTTTTGATTGCGCTCTTGCACGCGACGCACGCGATCGAGCGCTTCCTTGCACGTCATATGCACGATATAACACGGATAGTCGCCGGCATAGGCAAGATCAATGAAGCGACTGGTTGCCTCTGCTTCTGCTATAGGCGGTCGTGTCAACGCATGGTATTTGGGTGCGCTTTCACCACGCTCGATCGCGCGCTTCACGAGAGCATCGATCACGTCGCCATTTTCGCAATGCGCCGTAACCATCGCGCCATATTTCGCCGTCTCCTCCATGAGCTCGAATATTTGTCTGTCGTCTACCATCAGCGCACCTTTATAGGCCATGAAGGTTTTGAACGATGTCACGCCGTGATTGAGGATGAGGTCTTTAATTTCAAGGCGCGTGTTGTTGTTGAAATCCGTCACGGCCACATGAAATGCGTAGTCACCAACCGACTTTTTCGCTTTTTCGCGCCATTGCTGATAGGCGGCTGTCAGCGTGTCACCTTGAGTTTGGATGGCGAAATCGATGATGGTCGTTGTGCCACCAAACAAACCAGCGCGGGTGCCACTATAAAAGTCGTCGCTACTTTCGGTACTCATGAAGGGCAACTCCATGTGCGTGTGCGCATCGATACCGCCGGGAAATACATAGCGTCGATCGGCATCGATCACGCGGTCGGCATTGACCGTCAGATTTTTTCCGATAGTGCGAATGATTTCACCGTCGACAAAAATATCTGCTTGATAGGCTTCATGCGCCGTGACGATCACGCCGTTTTTTATGAGAAGGCTGCTCATTCGTATGCTCCTCGAAGAAAACTTCTGATTTGACTAACTCATCCAGTTTATCGCATCTTCCTTTTTCCATTTTGTGGTGCACTTGACTGGATTTGTCCAAAACGCGATCGAACTTTTACCGGTGATGTCGCCGGCGCCGAATTTAGACCACTTGATACCGCCGAATGAAAACGGTTCGCGGGGCACGGGTACGCCGATATTAACACCTATCATCCCTGCTGTGAGGCGCTCTTTAATGTAATCCGCCATCGCGATGCTTTGCGTATAGATACTTGCGCCATTGCCGTAGACGCTGCTGTTTTGGATGTGTAGTGCGTCTTCCACCGTCGCTGCGTTCAGAATCGATAGGACCGGCCCAAATATCTCCGTGCGCGCGATCGCCATTGTCGGCGCAACACCGGCGAGAATGGTTGGCCCGATATAGTTATGCGCGGTTTTGCCGCCGATGTTGATGGTGCGACCATCAAGGAGAATTTTTGCGCCGTCATTGACTGCTTCTGCGATTAATTTTTCGATGCGCTCTTTGTTTGTAGTCGTAATTATCGGCGCCACATCGTCGCCAGGCTTCAAGTTTTTCGCCAGTGCAACGATACGATTGATAATCGCATCGCACTGCTTCACTGCAATGACGGCACTCGCCGCCATGCAGCGCTGGCCTGCCATACCAAACGCCGACGCCACAACATTTTCTGCGGTAAGTTCCACGTCGGCATCGGGAAGCACCAACAAATAATTTTTTGCACTACCTAAACACAGCGCTCGCTTCAACTTTGCCGTTGCGTCACGATAGACTTTCTTCGCCACTTCGGTGGAGCCCACAAAACTTATCGCCGCGATGTCGTCATGAGTAATGAGCTGCTCAACTACATCCTGACCACCGTTGATGACCGAAAAAATACCGTCGGGCAAACCTGCATTTTTAAGCAGCTCAACCATCATGAGAGCACTGAGCGGCACCAGTGGTGAAGGCTTTACTACCATAGCGTTACCCGCCATCATGGCGATGGGCGCTGTCCAATTGGGTATCATGAGCGGAAAATTGCAGGGGGTAATGCTCGCTACAACGCCGAGCGGGCGATGCGTCATCGTGCAATGCACGCCGCGGCTTACGAGCAAGCGCTCTTCCATCAAGAACGTCGGCATGCCGCAGGCGAAGTCGACGACTTCCATGGCCTTTTCAACTTCGGCCTTCGCTTCGCCCATGGTCTTGCCATTTTCTTGATGAATCGTTTTCGCAAGCTCGTCAGTATTTCTACGCAGTTGCTCGCGATAGGCGAACATCACCTGCGCGCGCTCCTTAATGCTTAGCTCCGCCCACGCGCGTTGCGCATCTTTTGCTCGCGCAATTTTATGCTGAATGGTTGATTTGTCGTCGGCTTTGATGGTTTTGAGCACGCGTTGTTCACGCGGTGAAGTTACAACGATATCGAGCATTGCGTTCTCCTTTACAAGGCTTCTCAGCGAAACTCTTAAAAGCGCGCGTTTTTCTTGTGCGCATCCATCGCGTCATGCGCCATTTGCACCTTAGGCGATGACGACACATTACTCACCGCAACATGCCACCACGCATCATAACCTCGCGACTGTGTACCCGGTAAGATCTTAACGTCGATCAATACTGAATCGGGTACATCGTTCGCAGTTTTAATATGGGCGCGTAACTCGTCGAGGCTATGGGCTCGAAACGTCCGAAGGCCAAGCGCTTCGCCGTATTTGGCAAAATCGATCGGAATTATTGCGCCATCCAACGCTCGCGTTGTCGGGTTCCGATAGCGCAAATCAGTGCCATATCCCTCGCTGCCCATCGCGCATTGCAAACCTTTGATACAATTAAATCCGCCGCTATCGAAGAGCAGAATATTGATTTTGAGGCCTTCTTGAATTGCTGTCACGATCTCGGAATGCATCATCAGGAAGCTGCCGTCGCCAACCAGAACCCACACGTCACGTTCCGGCTCTGCCAATTTGACGCCGAGCGCACCCGCAACTTCGTAGCCCATGCAGGAATAGCCATATTCAAGGTGATAGCCTTTATATGATTTGGTATGCCAAAAGCGTTGAATATCGCCGGGCAAACTTCCCGCAGCCGCAACCACCACGGTATTCTCGTGGCACAGCTCATTGAGACAGCCGAGTACGTGCATCTGCGATAGGCGCAGATCACTCGCTGGATCTGGCGAAAGCACCTTGCGACGAATCGCGAGCCATTCATTCTTTGCGGTGTGAATTTCCTCAACGTAGTTTGGTTGAGGCTTATAGCCAAGCGTGGCTAGCTCTTCGTGGAGCATTGCGATCGCGCGCTTCGCATCCGCCATGATCGCAAGCGCAGGTTCGAGCTTCACCGCATCCAAAGTGTCGACATTTATCGTGATGAACGCGCATGCTTGATTTTTAAAGCCAGTTTTCGAACACGTCACAAAATCACCAAGGCGCGTGCCGATAGCAACGATACAATCAGCGGTGTTGCTCAGGCGATTTGCCGCTCGCGTTCCTATCACGCCGACACCGCCAAGATTCATCGGCGCGTCGTGTGCTATTACGCCTTTACCAGCCTGCGTCTCACAAAATGGCAACGAAAATGTCGACGCCAGCTGCAAAAGCGCTTCATGTGCGCCCGCGTATGCAACGCCGCCACCCGCGATGATCAGCGGTCGAGAACTTGCCGCAATCTTTCGTGCTGCGCGCGCGATTGCTTCATGTGCAGGTTCAGGTCGTGCGATAACATGAATGCGCTCTTTGAAAAATGCTTGCGGATAATCATACGATTCGCATTGCACATCTTGCGGCAATGCTATCGTGACAGCACCGGTATACGCGGGATCGGTCAAGACTCTAAAGGCCTTGATGAGCGCCGGGATTAATTGTTCAGGGCGATTGATGCGATCAAAATAACGGCTCACAGGCTTGAGCGTATCGTTTACTGATATTTCGTGCGATGTCGGATGTTCAAGTTGCTGCAATACCGGATCGGGTGCGCGGCTTGCAAATATGTCGCCAGGCAAGAGGAGCAACGGAATGCGATTAATCGTGGCCGTGGCTGCCGCCGTCACCAAATTCGTGGCACCCGGACCTATCGACGACGTAACGGCATAAATTTTTCGCCGATGATGTTGCTTGGCAAACGCGGTTGCAGCATGTGCCATACCCTGTTCATTATTGCCACGAATGAATTGTAGTTTATGGGTGGTTAGTTCGAGTGCTTCACCGAGGCCACACACATTGCCATGACCAAAGATCACAAATACGCCTTCGACGAATTTGTGGGTCACGCCATCAACCGAGATGTATTGCTGATCGAGGAAACGAATGAGCGCTTGAGCCATGGTCAGGCGAATCGTTGTCATGATTACTGCAAGCTCCTCGACGATGTGTCGTGCCACAGGTCATAAAGGGTGAAAAAACGCTTGGTGACATCGGCCTTGACGTCGTCGATGGTCATCGTTCCTTGGATAAAGCCCACAAAGCTTGGCCAAAATATGCTTCTACCAACCGCAAAGCCGATGCCATGTTGACTGCTCTGCGCTATCGAAAAACCCTCCGCAAATGCAGAAGGACTCTTTGCTTCGCCACCGAGTATCACGACACGTGCTTTGTCGTCGTGCGCATCGATAGTCCTGCAAAGCTCCTTCCATCCTGGTAACGTTGCAAAGCTCGGCAGCTTCCACCAATAGGGATATATTCCTTCTTGATAAAGTCGCGTCACTGACAAAATCGTGCTTTCATCACTGAGCTTTTTATCGGCAGGAATTACTTCGAGCATGAGCGCACGTTCCAACTGGCGACACGCGCGCTCAAGTTCTTTGATGCGATTGATTTGGTGTTGCTGCTCAGTCGAAGACAAACTCGCATCAAAATGCATGAGCACCTTCACGCCCCAGTTTGCTGGGCGCGCGTGAAGAATCTCGTAGGGCGATGCATCATCAATCCACTCAAGAAGGCGAGTGCCACTTTTTTCGATCGCGACGATGACACCAACATCATTGGCCGTTGCTTCACGGATCGCATCGCGACCATAATCTGCATCACCTATCACAAAGGCATGAGCAATGTTGCGTGCTCGACAAAGCGTTGAAAATGCTTGACCAAGCGCTGTCTTAAACGTCGAGATCATTGAAAATGGTTGGCGATGACGTGCGCACACTTCTTCCAATTGCCAACGATGACAGAATGCAAAGATCGGCATCGGTTCACGACGAGCGTACTCTTTAAGCAGTACATGATGATGTAATCGTGCAAGCGTCGCCGATTTCAGTGCCACGTCTGCATCACGCTCAGCAAGAAAGTAATCAAGTTCTTCACAAGATGGTATCGCTGGTGAACAACCGTGTCGTGAAACCACGATCGCACCAACAGCATTTGCGGTGCGAAGTGCATCGTCGAAAGTACCAGCACGCAAAAGCTTCGACAGGAGTCCAGCCATAAAGCCGTCGCCCGCACCGAGGACATTCAACACCGTTACCGGCAATGACGATGCACGGATCGGTGCCCATTCATCCTTGAGAAAGCACATCGCACCATCGGCCCCCTTTTTCACAACGATCGGTACTGACGTGTGGCAACGCAGACCTTGTACCGCTGCGGTGATGTCACACCCATTTCCTGCGAGTCGACATTCTTCTGCGGTACCAACAACGAGATCGACGAGTGGCAAGACAGTGGCAAAAAGCGCCGATATTTCTGCTGAGGCAACAAAGCGATTTTCACCGTCGCCCGGCGGCAAGAGCCCCCATAAAACCGGTCGATAGTCGATGTCGAGAATAATTTTGGTGTTAACAGAACGCGCGAGCATCACGGCATGCAACGTCGCCTCACGCGTTTGTGCATGCGACAAACCGGTGCCTGTTATTAACAGCGCCTGTGCTTGGGCAAAATACTCGCGGGTAAAGAGTTCCTTATCGATCGCCATATCGGCACAGTCGTTTCGAAAGAAGATCAGCGGAAAATGATCCGGAGGATCTACGCCGAGAACAACGAGCCCCGTTAGATGCCCACTGCTTGTTTGTAACATGCTCGTATCAACACCTTCATCGCGCAAAGTGTTTTTTAAGAACTGCCCAAGCTCGTCGCCTCCCACACGTGACAGCATACTCACGTTGAGTCCAAGACGGGAGCACCCAACTGCAATATTGCCGGCGCAGCCGCCCAAATATTTACGAAAGCTCTGCGCTGATGCGATCGATGAGCCAATTTGTTCTGCGTAAAAATCGACTGCGACACGCCCCATAGCGATGAGGTCAAAAGGCCGATGGTGATCGCGAGAACTAATCAGCGTTTTCATCATGCTTCCTATACGGAAATGGGGCGACGAGCCGTTAGCGATTCTTGCGCAGCAAGCGCTATCTTTAGTGCGCAAAAAGCATCTTGAATACTGGGTGTCGCTTCATTGTCGTCGTGAATGCTACGAAGAAATGCTGTCAACTCTCGTTGATATGAGAGTTTGTAGCGATCGATAAAGAAGCTTTGCATGGGCTCTTGATGACAGCCCGCTTTGTCGCTGCGAACTATCGCATGTTCACGATGATGATCGTTTGCGGCAGAACCAAGGCTGCCAAATAATTCCACGCGTTGATCGTAGCCATAGATAGCTTGCCGACTATTATCGATAACACCAAATGCACCATTACTAAATTTGAGCGTCACGACAGCCGTGTCGATATCGCCAATCTCGGCTAGTGATTTGTCGATGAGTTGCGCGCCATACGCGAACACTTCAACGACATCGCTCCGCATGACAAAACGTGCCATATCGAAATCATGAATTGTCATATCGAAAAACATGCCGCCAGAGCTTTGCAAATAGCTTCGCGAAGGTAAGCCCGGGTCACGTGACGTAATGCGCAAGAGATATGGCGTTCCGAGTTTGTTGTTCTTGTTGAGCTCGGCGATTTTCTCAAAATCCAAATCGTAGCGACGATTGAAACCAATTTGCAATTTCACCTTGCTCCTGGCAACTCGCTCAGCGATGACACGATGGACGTCTAATGAAAAATCAACAGGCTTTTCGCACAAAACATGAAAGCCGCATTCAAGTGCGCGCATGACATGTGTCGCGTGCATCGTCGTCGGTGATGCAACGATAATAGCGTCAAGGTCGAGTGCAAAAAACTGATCTTCATTGGTGAGTGCGTGGGGTACACTTAAACGTGCCGCCCACGCGTGATCAAGGTGGGGATCGCACACCGCAACGAGTTGTGCTGGTTCGCCCAAAGCACGCAGTGTTTCGCCGTGAATCTTGCCAATGCGCCCAGCGCCAATCACGCCAACACGAAGTCCCATAGCGTTACCTCAAGTTTTTTATCTTCATCGTTACTTATTTTGTCGACGTAAATATGGGAAATGACTTGTGAGAATAAAAAATTGGTGCAAGGGAGTCTTCAATT
>CAZRSD010000014.1:0-2235 GCA_964602645.1 uncultured Myxococcales bacterium | reverse complement strand
GACGATCCTTCACTTGGTGGCGAAATAAGCCTTGAGCAATGTCTCACAGAAATGAAGGAAGCGGGTTACGAAGGATGTGAGTTAGGCAATAAATTCCCCAAAGACCAGGCAACGCTTACGGAAGTTCTGCGACGCTATAATCTTACGTTGACCACTGATTGGATCGGCACCAGGTTTACGATCCCCGAGCACTATAACGAGAGCCTCGCCCATTTTCGCACACGCGTGGAGTTTCTCAAACCATTCGGCGTAGAAGCACTCAAAGTGTGTGAAGTTGGTCATTCAGTGCAGCAAACTGATACACCAATTTTTTCGCACCGCGTCAAGTTTTCCGACGAACAATGGCATGCGCTTTTGCGTGGCCTCAATGAAGCCGCGCGGATTGCGCGTGAACATGGCATGTATATTGCGTATCACCATCATCTCGGTACCGGTGTGGAAAAACAGGACGAGATTGAACGCCTCATGCAAAGCACCAGTGCCGACGACGTGAGTTTACTCCCGGATACTGGTCATCTGTTTGCAGCGAATATCGATCCACTTTCTATCTTTAAGCACTATGCTTCACGCATTAAATACGTTCACCTCAAAGATGTGCGCCGCACCATATTTGATCATGCAAAGAGCACTGAGATGTGCTTCATGGATGCAGTGCGCGCAGGCGTCTTC
This sequence comes from uncultured Myxococcales bacterium, assembly GCA_964602645.1. Lineage (GTDB taxonomy): Bacteria > Myxococcota > UBA727 > UBA727 > JABDBI01. The sequence continues at coordinate 1,566 of CAZRSD010000014.1, read as the reverse complement.
ACGGTACCGGGCGATGGCAGCATTGATTTCATACCACTATTTGCAACGCTTAAAGCAATGAATTTTTCCGGCTGGCTCGTTGTTGAAGCGGAACAAGATCCAAAAAAGGCTCCGCCTTTGCTCCTTGCGCAAAAGGCGCGCGAGTGGCTTCGTCACAATTTTTCCTGCTGATTCATTGGAGATAAATCCATGCACCACGTCGCACTGATTGGTGCAGGCAGAATGGGCCAGCTTCATTTGGCTTCGCTGCTTGCCATGAACAATGTCACGCTTCGCTATGTCTATGATCCTGCATTTACTCGCGCGATATCGCCACCTACGAAAATCGTTGACAACCTCGATGTCATTTTCGACGACGCAACGATAGATGCCTGCATTATTGCCACGCCGTCGACGCATCATGTTGAACTCATCACGCGTTGTGCACGCAGGGGTATTCATGCTTTTTGCGAAAAACCCGTGTCGTTTAATGTCGATGAATTACACAAACTTAAAGGCGTCGTCAAAAATAGCGGCATCAATGTGCAAATTGGATTCAATCGACGATTTGATCCAAGTTACGCGGCGCTCCATGCGGCAGTGCGCGACAACACGCTTGGTGCGCTGCACATGATCAAAATTGTCAATCGTGATCCAACACGCCCACGCCTTGAGTTTGTGAAAGACTCGGGTGGTCTATTTTTTGATTTCAATGTGCACGATTTCGATATGGTGCGATTCATCACTGGCGACGACATCGCAGAAATCTATGCCGTAGGTAATGCGCTCATCGATCCTGCTCTCAGAGCATATAATGACATCGATACTGCCATCATCACAGCGACCATGAAACGTGGCACACTCGTTGTTATCGACGCATCGCGGGAAACCGGTTATGGCTACGATCAGCAACTCGAAGTTTTTGGCGAACGTGGCATGCTTGCCGCGCGCAATCAAAGTCCTACTGAAGTTTCTGTACGCACGCGTGATGGACTCTTGCACGATGCCATTCATCACAGTTTTGTCGAACGCTATCACGACAGTTATCGGCTCGAACTTTCGAATTTTTTTGCAACAATAGATCGAGGAGAGCCCTCGCCCACGATCGACGACGCGCTCGCGGCGGTAAAAGCGGCCCGTGCAGCCGCAACGTCCCTCAAAGAAAATCGGCTAGTTTCAGTCGCGGAATAGATGCTGATGGTCATTGGTTGTTCATGCCTATGAAAAAAATCATCCTCGTCGTCGCGTTGATTTTTGTGAGCTCGTGCAATAAGGCAAAACCAAATGCAGCGAAGCCCGACGAGAAATTCATCGTTGTTTCTCATGCTGGTGCTGGTGACCCATTCTGGAATATTGTTTTCAATGGCGCTAAACAAGCAGCGGCCGACATCAACATGAATCTGCAGATCCTTGCACCTGAAACGCCAAATGATCTTGCGCGCCAAGTTGAACTCTTTAACTCGGCGATCTCGGCGAAACCGAAGGGAATTGCACTGAGCATTCCCGACGATCAGGCATTTAGCGAAAGTCTCAAAGAAGCAAAGCAACAAGGCATACCGGTCATCGCGTTTAATACCAAGCCGAATG
>CAZRSD010000013.1:0-16712 GCA_964602645.1 uncultured Myxococcales bacterium | reverse complement strand
ATTGTTCTCGGGGGTAATGGCGATAGCGATGTCATTAACTGATGCAGTCATGCCGCGTTGCTTAAAGAATCGTACCACGCGCTCGCGCGGATAGCATTCTTTGAAGCAGGCAAGCAGCCGTATGCCGACGCGCGCGAAAACTTCGTCTTGCGCTTCATCTTTGAGCGACTGTAATTTCATGAGCACTGGCTCATAGATGGCGGTCTTTTGCCGTGTGTTGATGAATTGATCGATGAACATGTTGAAAATAACCGGAAGCGGCACGAAGGAACGATGCCCTCCATCACCCTTTTTAAGCGAACCATGGGCAAGCGCTTTGTCGATCACAGGGCGAAGATAGGGTGGCTCTTTGGCAAGCGCGTCGTCGATCCAGCTTTGATGGATCCAATCGATGCGATGCTCGTCGACCAACAGCAAGCGGCGCAGTTCAAATACGATCTCTGTCATGCGCTCATTGCGCGGCATCTTGAGAAAGATCTCATTGGCATAATGCATCCGCGCGCGCTGCTGATCGGGCAAGACACTCAGGATGTCGTTGATATTTTTGCCGTCGAACAACATGGCGACGAGCAGCATGCTCTGCTCATAAGGATGGAGTGGTTTGCGACTTTCATCCATGATACCCTTATACGGCGCGCGCACGCCTTTGCATGAACAGGCGAAATACGCCGTAGGTTGCAACAACGAGTGCCAAGATGGTGAGCGCAAGCATATACCACACTATGTTTTTCTCGCTGCTATCACCGCCGCGCGGCGTGAGACTTGTGCCGTCAGCAAATCCTGCCTGCGTCGCGGTGTTTTGTGCGAGCGGCTTTTGCACGACCGTGACATCGTCGGCACCAAGCCCGGTGATACTTGCAGCGATGAGCAATTTAGCATCGAGTTCGCTCAGCGGCGGCGAACCATCTTCGGCGAGGCTTTGGTAGAGCAGCACGACCGACGCCGTTTTTGGCGTGGCATTTTTGAAGATCTCACTCGGCGGATCAAATGACAGCACCACGCGCGCGTCCTTGATACCCGGAATGATCTTGAACAAAGCCTCAATTTCGCCTTGCGATGCCATCAAAAAGCGCGCATGCTCCTCGCTCTTGGTTGGAATGAGACCGCCTGCGCCCGGCGGGTAGATGTCCTTTAGCCCCGCGCGTTCTACGCGCGGTATGCGTTGCTCCACGAGAAGTTTGAGCGCCTGAAGCGATTCGCTGCGCTTTACCATGATCTGAAAGAGCGCGATTTTCTTCGAAGGCTCGGCTTGTTTTTTAGCGTCGATGTGGCGCTCGCGCAGCAAAACCAAAGCCTCATTCGCTTCAGCTTGGGGCAGCCCCGCCATTACCACGTCATAGCTTTCGCAACCGGTGATGGCCACAAGAGCTAGGCATGCAGGAATCAGTCTTTTCATATACCTGGCGCTTTCCTCGCAACGTAAAAAACGCCAGCTGAGCTGGCAACGCTGTAAGGGTTAACAAATGGCCACGTCATTTTATTTGGTGACGACGGGCTTTTATACCATGGGTTGGTTGCGCGAATTGCAAGCATAGCCGCAGCTGGGCAATCGGCGAATAAATCGTGGTTGCAAAGCGTTTCACGCCGCAACGCACCCCCTTTTTTCTGAAACTCCGGTATGCGGCCCCCCCATTGCATAATCGACTTCGAACAGTACCGTGTAAATGAAATCAAGAGGGACCTTATAAAATGCCTACTTTAAAAATCACACAACGAACTTCATTAGCGATTAAATTCTCGTTGTTCGGTCTTTTGCTCGCATCGGTCACGGCATGCGGCCCTGGTGGCAACACAAGCAGCAAAGGCGGCGGCTCGCGCAACGTCAATCCCGATGACGAAGAATTTCTTCCTGACGCTATGCTCGAAAAGCTCAGTTTGAATGGCTCTGAGCAATTGTTTTCTTTCAAGCAATCGGGCAGCAACGATTTGTCGTTGCACACAAGCGGCGCAACGACCTCGCTCAAATCGTCCCTTGACTACGGCGACGACAAAATCGCTAACGTCCTCAAAATCGTTGATGTCGACGGTAAATCAAAGAACTACCTCAAAGGCACAAAGTTCGACCAGTTTCACGTTGTTAAGGATGGTAAACAACTTGCTTACGTAGTCCGTATCAGCGAAAAAGATTTCAAACGCTTTAAAATTCCTGGTGGCGGCTGGATAATCTTGCGCAACAACAAGCAACCTGTCGTACTGCGGACTTCGCCGTACAAGTTTATTCGCGACCCGAGTGACTACATTGGCCAGACTGAACACAATGGCGGCCTCGTATTCTCCTGCGGCGCCTATGTTGACCTCGATGGTAAAAAGCTCTCTTACGGCAAAAATATCGACGAAGTTACCCAAGCTCAATTCGTGAGTGGTGACTACGTTGCCTTGAAGCGTAAGATCAACGGCAAGGAAGTAACGACCCTGGTCAATGTTAAGCCAGGTTCGAATTTCCGCCGCGCTTATGACAACTACTTTACGCCTGACTTCGTGCAAATCACCAACGACGGCAAAGGCCTCATGTCAGATATTAATACATCTACTAACTGGTTCAGTAAAGACACAAAGATTTCGCGTCTCGAAGACGAAATGAGTGCTGCGTACATCAATAAGAGCAAACGCGCACCCGTATTTAAGGACAATGACCTCAAGGAATGCCTTTGGTTCAGTGCATCCGCCCGTATTCAAGGTCAGGAAGCTGCTCTGCTCACCTGCTATGTGAGCGCAGGCAGTCCTAACGCGGGGTATCAGCTTACGCTGGTGACACCGAAAGCGACGACACCATCCACGTGGAAATTAAAATTTCTATTTAAGATGAAAGACCAATCCGCTCTCAATGGCATCAAGAAAGCCCACCCCTTCGTGTAAGGCAAAGGCTTCACACTTGTACACAACGGCAACAAGGTTCTCTACGTTAACCACGGCGACAGAACACAAAATAAAAAGATTCCCACCAACATGGGATCGCTCTTCGAAATTCGTCCGTCGAATGACTTGACGCAGTTCTACTTCGTTGGCGAAAAAGCCACTGGCGAGCGTGTATTTGATATCTATGACGGTGCCACTGGTAATTTGGTGAAATCGGAAGATATCGACGAAAAAAACGACGATGACAGCAACCAAGACGACGTATAAGCAAAAGCGTCGGTAAACGAAAAGCACCTGGCACTTTGGGCCGGGTGTTTTTTTGCACGCAATGCGTGGCTACACGCTCTTAAGGTGCTGCGAAATAACTGATGTCGTTGGGTTCGTTTGCTCCATTAATTTGTGGGGGCTTCATGAAAACAATATCTAAAAAACCCGGCGCAAGGCCGGGCTTAGCACCACGAACGAAGCGTGTCTACGCCGTCATTTTCTTCACTTCTTCAGCGAAATTGTCTTCTTGCTTCTCAATTCCTTCGCCTACTTTCAAACGAATCATGCGGTTGATCGAGAGTACAGCACCACCGGTCTTTGTCTTCAACTCATTGAGCATGCCCGAAACACTGAGATCGGGGTTTTTCACGAAGGGTTGGTCGAGCAAGCAATAATCTTTCTTGTGTTTGCTCATCTTGCCTTCAACGATCTTATCGACCATGTTTTCAGGCTTACCCGAGGCCACAACTTGCGTTCTGAAAATCGAGCGCTCACTTTCGATCCAGCTTTCCGGAATGTCTGATTCGCTGATGAAGCTTGGGCTCGATGCGGCGATGTGCATGGCAATGTCTCGTGCAGCGTGCACAACATCTTCATTGCGTGCCCACTTTTTGTCATTGAGCTTGCCCTCGACGAGCACGCCGATGGAACCGGCACCGTGAATATAGCTTCCGTAGACATCGCCTTCGGTAAGCACGGCAAAGCGACGCAATTCGATCTTTTCGCCGATGGTTGCAACTTTGTCAGTAACAACCGATAGAACGCTTTGGCCTGATGGCATTTTGCTATCTTTAAGCGCAGCACCGTCAACAACGTTGCTTGCGGAGCCGGTATACTGCAGTGCAGTCTTGGCCAAATCATCGGTGAGCTTTTTGAAATCGTCATTACGCGATACGAAATCGGTTTCGCAGTTTACTTCAACGAGCGCTGCTTTGCCATCGCCAATAGCGACCGCAATCAAGCCTTCCGCTGCAACGCGCGAGGTCTTCTTAGCAGCGCGTGCGAGGCCTTTCTCGCGCAAAATCTTGATCGCGCCTTCCATATCGCCCGCTTGTGCAAGCGCGCTCTTGCAATCCATCATGCCGGCGCCGGTTTTTTCGCGAAGCTCTTTCACTGCTGCTGCTGTTACTTCTGCCATTTCTTCACCTATACTTGAAAGTTGTTGTTAAACTACCACCAATTAAAAAACGAACGGCACCGGATTGTATCTCGGCGCCGCCCTTCGGGCTCTTTATCGACTACTGTTGATCTTCAGCGTCAGCGTCGCTTTCACCATCAGCGCTTTCGTGGTCGCCTTCAGCGTCAGCAGCGCGCTTAGCTACTACTTCAACCTTAGGACCTGTCTTCTTTGGCGCGACCTTGGGCTTGCCAGCATCTTCTTCTTTGTCATTCGCCTTTTGACGACGTTCAGCAAGCTCAGCCTGATGAGCCATATCGCCTTCCTTGCATGCGTGTGCAAGCTTTTCCATAAACAAGCTGATCGAACGAATCGAGTCGTCATTTGCCGGAATCGGATAATCGACTTCGTCAGGATCGCAGTTGGTATCGAGCATGGCCACAACCGGAATGTCCAGGTTGTGCGCTTCTTTCACGGCGATGTGTTCTTTCTTCGGATCAACGATGACGATAAGCTTGGGTGGCTTGGTCATATCTTTGATACCAGCCAAGTTCTTCTCAAGCTTTTCGAGCTCGCGCGAAATCTTGACCACTTCTTTCTTCGGCAACTTTTCAAAGGTGCCGTCGGTGGACATTTCGCTCAGCTTGCGCAAGCGTTCAATCGATTGCTTGATGGTTTTAAAATTAGTGAGCATGCCGCCGAGCCAACGATAGTTCACATAGAACTGATTCGCGCCGCTTGCTGCATCTTTGACGATTTCTTGTGCTTGTTTCTTGGTGCCGACGAAGAGCACTTTGCCACCGCGTGCAACCGTGGTGCGCATGGTTTCATAAGCGTTTTTAAAAAGCGGAACGGTTTGCTGAAGGTCGATGATATGGATGCCATTACGTGGTCCAAAAATATACGGCGCCATCTTGGGATTCCAACGACGCGTCGAGTGACCAAAGTGAGCTCCAGCTTCGAGCATTTCTCTCATGCCGATTTTTGACATTGTATTTTCCTTTCGGGTTAAGCCTCCGCAAGAGACAGCGTAAACGCTTAGCCAATTGGCATTGGCACCCAAAATCTCTCGCGTGCGTAGTTATGCCTGAGCATCTAGCAGGGCTGGTGGCGCTTGGCTAGGGGGTATGCGTTCTCTTCGCTATCGGTATGCGCCGCGCGTCGCCAAAGACTTTATCGCTCACCATCAATGGGAACGGTCCTTGTCGCCGCTTATATTCTGAGCGATGGACCATCGCAATAATACCATCGATCACCCCGCGATGTATTTTAGTGATTTCAGCTATTTCATCAGCGCTTTTTTCGTATTCTATATACTGAAGCAGTACGCGATCTAGTTCACTATAATCAGGCAGCGAATCACTATCGAGCTGGTCAGGTCTAAGCTCGGCCGTGGGCGGGCGCGTCATGATCGTCTCAGGAATCACGGTGTGCTCACGATTCATCTCACGCGCAAGCTCATAGACCTCAGTCTTATACAAATCGCCTATCGGCGACAGCGCGCCGCACATATCGCCATAGATGGTGGCGTAGCCCACGGCGAGCTCACTCTTGTTCGACGTGGCGAGCATGATGTGATCGTTGACATTGGTGAGTGCCATCAAGATCAACCCGCGCAGGCGCGCTTGCAGGTTTTGGTCGACGATGTCGGCATTGTTTGAGCCAGCCGTCGCATCGGCCAAGAGATCACGCAAGCCCTGAACATGATCCTCGATCAAAAAGCACTCCATCTTCATGCCGAGTTTCGCCGCGAACGCATAGGCATCTTCATAGGATAGCGGGCTTGAAAATCTCGTCGGCAAATAGGCGGTCTTCACGTTGCGCGGCCCCAGCGCCTCTACAGCAAGCGCCGCCACCACCGCCGAATCAATCCCACCAGAAAGCCCCACCACCACACCGGGCAAGCGGCACTTCGCAACATAATCGCGAATGCCCATGACAAGCGCCTGCTGCACCAGCGACATCTCGCGCCGATTAGCCACGACCGTGCACGTCGTGGTCTTGGCACTATCGAAAATCAACAAATCTTCTTCACACGCGGCACCCCGATCGACAATGTCACCGTTGGCATCGATGATGAGCGAATTGCCGTCGAAGAGCATCTGATCATTGGCGCCCACCTGGCCTACCATGAGCACCGGCACGCCGTAGACCTTGGCGATATGCGAAAAGATCTGCGCGCGTAAGCTAGGCTTCTTCCTCGTGAAGGGTGACGCCGACATGTTGATGATCACATCGACCGGGCCATGTTGCTCAATCGCATTTTTAATCGGGTCGACATCATAGCGCTGCATGCCATCAAACACGAGGCTATTCCATGCGTCTTCACAGATCGACACGAGAATTTTTTTGCCCTTATGGGTAAAAATCTGGCACGCGTTTTCATGGGGCGAACTAAAATAGCGCTTCTCATCGAAGACGTTGTAGTTTGGCAGGAGCACCTTGCGACCAACCACTGTGGTCGCTTTCTTGTCACAGAGCACCGCGGCATTAAACGGCAAGTGGTACGCATCACGCATAAGCGCCGCGCCCACGATCACGGGTACCGGTGACTCATGGGCAATATCGTCGAGAAAACCCTGCTGGGCCGCTAAAAAATCTTTGCGCACGAGCAAGTCTTTGGGCGGATAGCCCAAAAGTGATAATTCCGGAAACATGACGAGGTCCGCCGAAGCCAGAGCGGCGCGTTTGGCGAATGCGATGATTTTGTGGCTGTTGCCACGCATGTCGCCGATACAGGGATTTATTTGTGCAATAGCTATTTTCATACCTATCTCTAATCCACAACATGTGGCCGTGTGACACCGTGGTGTCTCTTCACAAAACACCGTAAATCTTACCCAAACCAAAAGAATAAAGTTTTTAAGCCCATTTTTTCAATGATAGCGATAAAAGGTTTGGTCGGTTTCTTTCCCAAAAATCGCGAGAACCTATGCCCTGGACTTATGTTGCACAACGGCAAAAAACCTCTTACTGCACATAAAAAACTAACTCGCTTTGTATCGCACATCGAAAAAATTGCGAGCGTGTTTTTCACGTGGAGACAACTAACTGTTTATGGAAAGTGATTTATCCTACTGGATCGTTCTCGTTGTGTGCTTGGCGCTCTCTGCCTTCTTCTCGGCCGCAGAAACCGCACTCACGACCGTTCCAGAAGCGTATATTCGCAAGCTCGTCGATGACCGGAGGGTCTACGCAAAGCCCTTTCTTTTGTGGCTCAGTAAACCCAATAGCGTGCTGACGACCATCATTGTGGGCAACAACCTCGTCAACACCCTTTCAGCTGTTGTGGCGACCGTCTATGCGCAAAAATTATTCGATCAATTCGTTATTAGTATCGCCACTGGTGTCGTCACCCTCGCGGTTTTGATCTGCGGCGAAATCACGCCGAAGACCTTGGCGCGCCACAATGCACGCGCGCTCGTGAGCTGGTGCCTCTACATCATCTACCCGATCTATTTTTTGCTCTTTCCGGTGGTGTGGATCTTGTCGCATACCGCGGTGTTCATGGTCCATCTTCTCGGCGGCCATACCAAGCGCGTTGGCCCCATGGCCACGGAAGAAGATATCGCGTATTTGATTCGCGTCTCGCATGAAGAAGGCGTGTTTAAGCCCGAACAAGGGCTCATGCTGCAGAGCGTCATAACCTTTCGCGACACCGCTGTGCGCGAAATCATGGTGCCCCGTACCGAACTTTTTTCGCTTGCGATCACCGATTCATTTGACGAAGTGCTGTCACAAGTAACCCAGCACGGCTACACACGCTGGCCGGTTTACGACGACGACATCGATCATGTGCTCGGTGTTTTCTACGTCAAGGATCTCATCTATTCGCAAATCCACGGCGGCAAAGACTTTGACCTAAAAGACCATCTGCGCAAAGCCATCTTCATCCCCGACTCGATGAAGCTCGACGCAGCACTGCGCGAGTTTCAACGCAAGAAGGTCCATCTTGCCATTGTCGTCGACGAATACGGCGGCACCGCCGGCATCATCACACTCGAAGACATCCTCGAAGAAATCGTCGGCGAAATTCGTGACGAATACGACAAAGAAGAAGAGGAGCAAACCGTCAAACAAATCGGCGACAACCATTTTATTGCCGACGGCCGCACCAGCATCGCCGACCTCGAACGCCTCACCGGCATTGAGCTCCCCGACGACTCAGCCTTTGAATCCCTGGGCGGCTTCATGATCTCCGCCTTCGGCAAGATCCCGCGCAAAAACGCCGAATACGAATTCCAAGGCTGGCTCTTTCGTGTCATCGACGTGGAGGAAAAGCGGGTGATCAAGGTGGAGATTATGAAGGTTGAGGGGACGCAGGAATAGCAAGAGCGCACCAATGCATTCGGCCAACTGATCCGGTATCCGACTAGCAACTCCAAGAAGGTGCGCCAGCCAGGGTTATACGCGCAAAAAAGCCTCTCCCGTTAGGCAGAGGCAAAAACCATTGGATGATTTTGACAAGTGAAACCTACCTTACCAACCTGCACACATCGTCGTGAGGTTCGTCCATGGTGGCGCTCCAACCGCAGCGAGTACGAGCGGCAGGAGTTGGGTAGGAAGCGCAAACCCTGTCGCATCACCCATATTTGCGGCATCAGCTGGAGGTACGCCAGCAGCAGGCCTGTGTTCAGCTCTTGCAATATTTACCTCCGCAGCAAGCAATGCATCTTGCGCGGGAAGATATGTCGGTGCCGCTGCACCGGCTGCGACAGCCCCGTTAAAGTTCCCGTCCGTCCAGTCTTGTGCACGCCAAGCGTTACCAACACCCGCTAGTGCGATGAATTCAGCCTGGGCGTCGCCCGGATTCGCGTCGCCAGTTTTGGCAAAGAGGATTTCGTACATGGGAAGCACCGCGTTCGCCAGTAGGCTTAAGCGCTCATCCTTTTTATCTTGAGTGTCAACGCCACCGGGACTATTTTTCGCCGTACTAAAATCTATGGCTGTTAACGTCCCGTCGGGCTGCACATAAAAGTTGCTCAAACTTGCATTGTTCCACGTTACGTCACCCGCATGAATAGCGACGAGCACTCTCACCATTTCCCCAGCATAACTTGCCGCAATAGCAACTTTCGAAGCGTTGTCTGATGAACTTAATTTTCTAAGTACAGAGTCAAGACGTTCACCCATGAGACCTGCATCTTGCACTGCAACGATGTTTCCTTGAAATTCTTGAATTGCAAAAGCGCCGGGAGTTACGCTATAAGCGTTACCAACGTTTGCTGCTTGAATCTTTGAAGCTGCGCAAATCTCATTTCGCACGGCGGCCTGCGAAAACTGCGCCAATGTACCGTTTGGTTCTAAGCGACTTATCACCCGCACCGTGAATAAATGGTCATTGTGATCGTCACCAGATACTGACTTGTAAAGATCGATGGGATTTTCAATGCTTCTTTTCAACCTTTTTATCAGAGTAGAACCACCAATGTCAATTGGTCCCGGCGCGGCAAAGACTAGCGGTGACGCAGTCAATGCAACTATCACTATTTTTAATATTTTACTTTTCATTTCATTCACCTCACACTTTTAAACTTCACCTATTACTGTTACAAAGACATTACTATCTCAATCTTCATTTCCCTCCCCATTTAATATCGGGCTAGCTTCATCAAACAAAAGTTTGCCAGGCCGCCGAAATTCACTTTCCGAAGGCAACGTATTTTGAATATTGGCATCGCCATCATCGTCGACGAAGATATCAGGATTTGGTGCATTATTTAGGTTTTCCATTGCGCGCGCGCGATTCACGATTTGAATAAAGGTCTGAGAGGTACTCAAAATATCATGCAACGCGTCACCGCCAACTAGTTGAGCACCATTAAGCGCAAGCATAGGCATCACGACTGGTTGATTAAATGCACCGTTAGCTTGTGCAACGATGTTTAAGGCCGTATTGTTTCCTTGATAGTCTTGATATGCTTGTTCGGCAGCTTTTTCAATTCGATGTTTGGTCACCTCATTGAATTGGTAAAAGCTTTGGCCTAATACATTGCCTACTAGATTGACCAATTCGCGATAGAACTGGTTATAGACAAAATAGGCAGGGAAATTGATTCCTGACGCAGCGCGTAAGAGTTGTAATGTTCGCTGCCGGGTTTTGCCTGATTCCCTTGCCATATCATTTACAATTCTTTCAGATTCGCGCTCGACAATGCTTCTTACTTCTGACTCACTTCTCGCAACGTCCTCGCGTGTCAGCCTGCCTTCGCTTCTTGTAGCAGCAACAGTTGCATCAGTAATTGATTTGACGAGCTTTTGATTTTGAGCGCCATGGATCCTTAGTGCCCGCAAGATTCGTTCGTCTAGTCGTTGGACTATATCCTCCGCTTGTCGCCTAATCTCATCGCTAATTTCATCCCGAGTTTTCGATGCAACTTCGTCATTTTGCTTCATCAACCTTCGCTGCATCGCTCGTTGTTCTTCGATAGTTCTCTCGATTATCGCAACTCGGGAGCGCTGCAGCAGTCCGGAGACGCTTTGCCTCGTCACGTCTGATTCATTAGTAACAAGCTTCGTAACCGCCCCCTCGGCCTCACCCACCCGTTCAATCACGGCATCTCGCGCCTTCTTCACCGCGCCCGTCACCTCAGCGGTAATATCCTCAGTCGTACCAGCGCGAGCTCCTTGTGCTTCATCGACAATCTTCTTAATCGCAGCTGTCAGCGCATCGCGCACCGCATCCTTCACGTCGTCAGCGGTATCGCGTTGCACCTTTTCAATCGCACCTTGGGCATCGCCCACCGTGCCTGTCGTCGTTGTGACAAGACGCTTTTGCATGTCGTCGACATATTTGCGCATCTGCCCAATCACTTCCGCAGCAGATGTCGTCACGCGCTTGGTCACCGAGCTGGTCACTTCATTGCGGGCGCTGAGGCCCTCATCGCCGACACGCTTCTTAATCTCGTCTTCGGCCTGCACGAGCGCATCGACAAGTAGGCGTTGCACGTTCTTCACCGAACCCGTCGTGTGACGATTAATGCCGTCAGACAGGCCCGTAATCGCAGCGCGGTTCTCTGCCACAATCTTCTTAATCGCAGTAGCTATCGTATCGCTCACCAGTGCTTGCACCGCGTCGCTAATTTCGTTTTGATTCTTCATTATCGCATCCTGCGCATCGCCCACGGTGCCGGTGGTGTGCGCCGCGAGGCGTTTTTGAGCGTTGTCGAGCTGCTTGCGCAGCTCAGCGATGACGCCAAACGCCGCATTCGTCACGCGCTTCGACACGCCGCTGGTGACCTCATTGCGCGCCGCAACGCCCTCTTCACTGACGCGCTTCTTAATTTCTTCTTCCGCTTGCGAAAGCGCATCACTCAACATTTGCTGCGCCCGCTTGATCATGCCCGTGGTATGGGTATTGATACCGCTGGTCAGACCCTCAATTGCTGCACGATTATCACCGGTGATGCGCCTGATCGAAAACGCGATGAGCTCACGCATCAGCGCTTGCGTCTCGTCGGTTTGCCGCCCGATGATTTTATCGAGCGCATCCTGCGCATCCGCTGCTACAGCGCCGCTTTGGGCCATGATGCGCTTCTGCGCGGCGGCGATAGCGGCCCGCAATTCATCGATCGCTTTTGTCGATGCTTGAGCAGTTTCTTTGCTTACTACCGCTTTTCCTTCATCACGCGTCGTTTGTCCTTCTTCTTGCACGCGACGCGTGATCGCATCTTCAGCCTGCACGAGCGCATCGGCAAGTGTATTTTGCCCACGCTTCACCGTGGTCGTTGTGTGTTTGTTGATATCGTCGCGCACAGCATCACTGCCGCTCTGTGTCTCTGCAATGATCTTTTTGATCGCGCGGGTGACAGCATCATTGACGATGTCTTTGGTGTCCTGCGCTTCCTTCGTGATCATCTGCTCGATGCCGGCGCGGGCATCATCAACCGACTTGGCCACCGCGCGCGTTACGGTACCACGTGTCGTGCCATGCTGCGCGGTATTTTGTTCGATAAGCGCCGATGTTGCCCGTGACGTGGTGCGGTCAGCATGCGCAGTTAATTCACTTCTCGTCGCCTCGTGCTCGCCAACCATTTTGCGTCGAAGCTCGTTTTCCGTCTGCAGGAGCGCATCGGCAAGCACCCGTTCGACGCGCTTCATCACGGCATTCGAGTGTTGATTGACGCTGGTGCTCACTCCCGCAATCGCTGTCTTGTTTTCACTGATGATGCGTTTTGCGGCTTGCATCAGGAGATCACGAACATCGCTCGCTTCCATCGCCAAGGCTTTTGTCACTATCGCTTCGCTGTCTTGTACCGCATTTGTCGTTCCGCGCGCCAACTCGCTCTGCGCCTTCGCGATGCGCTCGTTGATCGACCTCGTGACATCGTTGGTGACGCGTGCCGACATCAAACGCCCATGAAGCTTCACGTCGTCGCCCGTTCTCGCAAGTCCTTCGCCCACCGCGCCTTCTGTCGTTTTGCCCACGGCGGTCACGTGATCGTTCACCGTGCCGATCGCACGCTGCAAGAGCTTTTGGGTCGTGTCGTTTACATCACGCGCTGCCTTGGTCGTTGTCGCTGTGGTCTCGGCTTGCAGCTTGCGTAATGCCGCCTGCACGTTATCGAAAAACGTTCCTGATATGATCTCCATGCGTTCACTGGCTCGCGCGACAATTTGATCCTCAGTGGTTTCAATGAGCGCACCCACGCGCTTGATCACATCACGGGTGGTCTCGCCATGTCGCGCTTGACCCTCTTCGGTAAGACGGCTGATCGCGCTTTCCACATTTCGTTTGGCGCTGCGCATGATCTCGTCACGATGATGCGCGCCATCGTTGAGCAAATTCTGCTCGATGCCCGGCAGCACGTTACTGCGCAGATCATCGAGATGCGAGTGTGTCGTCTTAAATCCTTTCGCCATCAAATCGGCGAGCACCGCCAACCGCGACTTCAATATCTTCTTCATGCCCTGCAGGATTTCATCGGTCTTCCGCGCCTGTTCATTAAACGCGAGGGTATTTTGTTTCACCTCATCATGAATCTGTGAAAGCGTTTTATTCTCCAACTGCAACTCCACCAAAAAGTCGTAGTTGGCCTGAAAAAATGCCGACAGCGCTTTCATGATCGTCTTATCAAGATCGGTGTTCGGTGTTTCGCCGTCGACAATCGGGTCGATCAGGGTGAAGAATTTCGCAAGCGATCCAAGATTGCCGCTTGGCTCTATTGCGGTGACCACTTTCGCGACGATGAGGGCAACCTTTTCCTGGTCAGCCGCTTTTTTGATATTTTTTGAGCGCAGCATGCGCAGCTTGGCCAGTTTATAAACGTGACCGGGATTTAAGCCCTTCGAAAGAAACTCATCGCTCGCTGCTTTATCTTCAAAAGCCTTGATGCTGTCTACGCCCATTTTTGACAGCGCTATCACGTGTGGCTTAGAAAGCACCGCAAAAAACTCATCCGCGGTGAGGCCGTACGCAAAGTCATCGACGTCGACCACGACGATGTCGTTCGACTTGAGCTTGGCGTTGACTTTTTTCGCAACGCTTAAATAGTATTGCTTGGCTTTGGTATCGTCTAAAGCAAAGCTTGCAATTTTGCTCTTGATGGCTTTGGTGTTGAGGACGATGATGTTCCATCTATCGCCCTTCTTTAAATCTTCGCGAATCGATGCCGATGCGATGGCCCGCAAAATGTGATCGCGCCGCGCTTCACCCGAGGGCAACTGGATGAAGAGGCGCTTTTTGTCGCTCGTTGCCTGATTCATGATGCTGTCAGCATCGGTACGTTCGGTAATGGTAAAACCGTCGCTGGTTTTCTCGCCGGTATCAACCTGGGCATAGTCATTCACGATGCCGGTGCGGTCCGATTCAAAAAACGCATCGCGCGCATCCTGCAGGATGTTTTCATCGAGCGGAAGCTGATCAAGCTGCAAGCCCGTCTTGCAACTCGAGAGCAATGAAATCACGCCGATGATGACGAGCGATGATTTATTTTTAGTCCATTGAATACGCACACTATAAACCCGATTTTAATCACATACCTCCTATCTAGTAATCCGTGACCGTTTGTCCACCTAGGTGATCCCGTACGGATACGAGCGCATCGGGCGTGCGCAGGAACGTGGCTATTGCAAAATTTTTTTTGTGCTATTGCTTACAGCGCTTAGCATAAATTTCCGAATGACCTCGCGCTGAGATTTTGGCCTAGATTTTTCTCGCTGCGACCGAGAATAGTCGACCTATTTGAGCGAGCAGCGAGGAAAATCTAGGCCAAAAGATCAAGCGAGGGCGTTCGGAAATTTATGCTAAGCGCTGTAAGCAATTTCTAATTAGGGCCGGCCGTGAAATCACAACCTTCAATCTTCCGCGATTTTTTTCACTTACTCTTTGCGTCGCGTCGCTTTTTTTCACAGCGGTTTTCTGAACTATCAGCACAGCGAATTTTTGGTCTGAGCTTTATTGGCGTCTTCGCCGGCGCATTGATAGGCAGCCTCTTAACCTTGTCGTTCTCGCATTATGTCCTGCACGATTTCATGCGCGATCAAACGCCCTACATGGCGATCCTCACAAGCCTTGGGCTTGACGCCAAAAGTTTTCCCGAGCTCTTGAAAGAACAGCAAGCGTATAGCCTCATCGTCGCATTCCTATCGCCCGTGCTCGCCTATGGTGCGCCCCACCTTTTTGGCGGTGCGCTCTATTTATTTTTGTGGCTGCTCTATCGACCAAGTCAGCAATTTGAGATGCCGCGCGTTTTGGAATGCTCGGCAATCGGTCTCGTCGCCATGACGTTTCAAATCATTCCTGGCATCGGACCTATCTTTGCGCTCATCTATGTCGCCGTGAATACGTCGCGCGCACTCGCCGTGCAGTATAAGCTCGTGGGCTTTTTGAAGGTTATGAGCATCGTATCGGCGATGTATCTGTGTTCGTTTCTCGGCAGCGCCACCTTGCAAATGCTTGCGAAACCTTTTGCCACATACATCGAATGGCGATAGGTTATCGGCTTAGGTGGCTAGACTTGAGCGCGAGGCTGCGGTCGAGGACAATCGCCAAGATTACGATCGCGATACCCGCTTCAAAACCAAGTTCGATATTAACGGTATTGAGCGCACGAATAACCGGCGTGCCCAGCCCGTCGGCACCAACCAATGCGGCGATTACCACCATCGACAACGATAACATCACGCATTGCGTAAGCCCCGCCATCAGCGAAGGGAGCGCGTGGGGCAGCTCGACGTTGACGAGGGTCTGCAACTCCGTTGCACCAAACGCGATGCTCGCTTCTTTGAGATCTTTTGGCACGCTCGTAATGCCGAGGTAGGTGAGCCGGATGGGTGCCGCGATAGCAAAGATTATCGTCGAGATAAGCCCCGGCACCAGCCCCAAACCAAAGAGCATGAGGCTTGGAATCAAATAGACAAAGGTCGGTATCGTCTGCATGAGGTCGAGGAGCGGGCGCAGTACCGCATAAAACCACGTGCGTCGTGCGGCGAGCACGCCAAGCGGTACACCGATGCCGACAGCGATGAGTGATGCAAACAGCACCAAGACCAGCGTCTTCACGGTTTCAACCCACAAGCCCAGATTGACTATCAAGAGCAGACCGGCTATCACCAAGAGCGTTAACTTGGTCGAGCGATGCAAGGCAAATACGACGGCGCCAAAGAGCGCGATGAGCACACCCCAATGAGGCCATAGAAATGTATCCTCAGTACCTTCAACAAGCATCTCCACAAAATCAGAAAATGCGCGAAAATGAGTGGCGAAATTCGTCGTGACAACGCCGAGACCGTGCTCTATCCAATGCCCGATCGGTGCCTTAGCGACGCGATGCCTATTGTCACCGCTAACCGGCACCATGGTGCGCTCATAGGTTTTTTGGCCATTGTCGCCGCTAAACGTCGTGACGCCTTGCAGCCAATTCTTTGCCATCTTGCCATTTTCTTGCAACCAGCGCTGCGCCGCTTGTTCGGGCGTGAGGCCATCGTTCAAGATCAGGCCCATGATGTGATTTTCCGCATCGACAGTAAACACCAAGCGGCCAAAGAATTTTTTGAGATTGGGGCAATCTTTGCCAAAATCTCGACGCGTCACCGTGTACACGCGCGAGGCGCCAAAATCTTGGCCAAAATATTTGTCGCCGCCGGCTAGATAATTAATCTTGATGTCGCGATTCATCGGATGCGGCGCCCAGGCGAGAAACACGACGAAATCGCGTCGTTTCACGGCTTCTTTCACGTGTATGAGCATGGCCTGCTCACTCGATTCAACGATCTTAAAATTTTTTAGGCCAAATGCGTTGTCCTTGATCATCTGCACAATCAGCCGATTGCCGTCGTTACCGGGCTCGATGCCGTAGATCTCGTGATTGAAACGCCCGCCAAATCCGGCAAGGTCCTCGAAGCTTTTGACGCCTTGATGGTAGACGTAATCGGGGACCGCAAGCGTATAAACCGCGCCTTCGAGATTTTGTGTGAGTTGGCGAACCGAGCCTTCAGTGAGATAAGGCCTGATGTCAGTTTCTTGTGTCGG
>CAZRSD010000012.1:0-16976 GCA_964602645.1 uncultured Myxococcales bacterium | reverse complement strand
AGCTCGACATAATTAGGTGCTAATTTTTCTGACTAGCAAGTTGGGATGCGCTGTACCAAGTAAACATGCATTAATAATTTGAAATAAAAATCGATAATAATCCACTCGTCTCATGACAGCGTAAGAAATGAGATCGCATAAGCTGCGCGCATTAAAGCGACTCATTACTTAAATTAACCTCGACAAATAAGGTTGGTAAATAACATAAAAATAAACAGGTGTTTGCTTTTATAAGAATTACTTAGAAGGAGTAAATTGCATGAATCGCAAATTTTTGAAATTATCATTACTTTCTCTTTGTACAGTGATGTCATTGATCGTCGGTTGCGGACCACAAGACGCAAAAGATGCTAACTACGTCACTGAAACTGCTGATAGCGACGTTATTGAAAGCAGCGATAAGAATGAATTTGGTGCTGCTGCTGATGCACAAGCTCCAGCTGCTGCTAGTAAGCCTCAAGGTGACAAGCCTGAAGGCTGTCCCGTTGGCGCAGCGTGTCCGAGTGGTAACTGCGAAACCCCGGGAGATCCAGACACGCACCGCGAAGTTCAATTGCCAGATCGCACGCACACCGAGCCTGTTAAAATAGCGCCGACGGAAGAAAGACAATTGGCTACTGACGTCGTTGATTATCGTACGACGCACCATATTTGGCAGCCAAGCGAACGACATCACACGACGCATAAGCATCGCAATCTTATTCGTCGCCACTTCACGAAGAAAGTTTATCACCCAACTCACCGAAGAATTAACAAGGTTGTAAGAACCTTCTCTTCAGAAGACCAAGTGATGCCGATTGAAGAGGAAGTTGCACCAATCATCGATTATGGTTGCGACGCGCCTGCTCCGGCGCCGGTGGTGCGACCTGTTATCATTCGTGCGATTCCTCCGGTTATCGCCCATGGATTCCCATATCGCTATTAGCGTTCAAAGCATCATTGGCCTGATGTCCTCGTGATTTTTGGACGGTGATGCTGCTTTAACTCCTTAGCATGAACTCTAAGGTATGGGCGCTTAGATCAGAACTTGCGAAATGGGTTTTGATCTAAGCATTTTCTAGTTCTTCGGGCTTAGTATTTTTTGCAAATTTTTTTAGGAGAGACTTATGAAAAAGCAATTTTGTATTTTCGTTGTTATGGCTTTGGCCGCTCACACAATAATGGCCTCTGGGTTTTTCTATGGTGGGTATGGCAGCAACCCGTATCAAGGTTTTCAATTTCCCGATTTTGGCAACGACGAAGATGGACAAGGTCAGATGCCAGGTCAACCAACGCAGCAACAACCACAACAACCTGAGCAACCCAAACCCGAACCACAAAAGCCACAGACTTTTGAACAACAATTTCCTCGATTGATTTTGATTTTCACCAAAGATGAGTGCGGCTATTGCCGATACATGAAGCCGATCATGGAGCGCATGGCTGCGAAATTCGGCGAAGGCACCACAATGAATATTACGTTTAAAATCGTCGACGTTGCGGAGAATCCGCAGTACGCCAAGCAATACGGTTTTGAGACGGTTCCGCAAATTATCTATTTCAAAGATGGTCAACCTCTTGAAATGCATGGCAGCGGCAACAAGACCATGACCGACGCGCAGGTGGAAGCTAAGATCAATGCGCATTTCGGTGAAGCACCGACAGCACCAGCAGCGAGGCTGACAGCTGAATAACCACTTCTCTATACGCGCGATACAGGTGATGCGGTTGTCAGCACCGAAAATCAGTCCTTGTTTTTTCGTCGAGACGATTGGGAATGCTAACGAAGAAACAATTAGAAAGTATGTACAAAACCAGCTCGCAGTTATGGACAAGGCTGAATCTAAATCAGGACAATTAAATTTGTTGTAAAACTCGGTCGCTTGCGGCCGAGTTGTTTATAAATGGTTCAAAATTGATCGCGAATTTGAGGCGAGGCCAAAAGTTGCGTGTTCTCGCTATCACTCATAAAAATAGCGAGGGTTGTTATGCGTATGCAGATCTATGTAATGTCGTTGGTGTTCGTGTCAGCTCTTAATGCAAGTGACGAAGCGATACTTGAAAGGTTGCGGGGTCAGCAGCATGGCCGTTGCATGACCTCTGTGCTCAGCAAAGCGGTGGATGGATCGTTGACATATGCATCGGTGCAATATGGTATGGGCCATGACTCGTGTGACCAAAACACGATTTTTGTGCTTGATGAAACATCAGTGCGCAATGTTGTTATTACAGGCGCTGAGGAATGTGTGCCGATACATCAAATTGCAATGTGTGGCGATGATATGTTAGTCGTGCAGTATAATTTCTTTGGCAATCGCTTCTTCGTTTTTCGTTCTAACAACAAACTCACGAGTATCAGTAAAATTGTCGATCGCAATCTGCGCGACGTGCCATCTCGGCAATGGACGTGTGAGGAGCTTCAATCGATGATGTCGCATTAGCCGCAACTGCTATGAGCTGCCCTAGCGTTCCGTTGAGGATGAAGTCATAGGTGGTGCAGCGGTCATCAAGCTCGAAATATCAACGTCGTGAGCAAGACGACCGCTTCTGAAGTACCTCTCGAGTGATGTTTTGCATGTAGCGCGACTCATGTTGTTGTGCCGTCGGTGGTGGTGTGCTTCGCGGGTAAAGCAAGCGTTGAAGCCGCAAGATGCATCACCGTGACGTAGCAGGTGAAACTAACGTTTCACGCGCGATGCGATCACAAAGCGACATCATGTCCGTGACATGCGCGAGCGTGGTGTGCACGCTGCCCACGGCGAGGCGCAAAAAGCTCTGCCCTTCGAGGAGTGAAGGATAGATGAGAAAATTGCGGCCGTTGCAGCTTTGCTCTTTGACGCGCTCAATAAAGAGCGCATTTTTTGCTTCGTCGTCGCTATTCAGCCGAAAGCAGACGAGACCAAATTCGGTGCGCGCAACTTCGCGCAGCGCTTTAGATGAGGCGATTAATGCACGTGCCTGATCGGCTAATTCGATTGCATGGTACAAGAAATCAACGAGGCCATCGCGACCAAAATAGCTGAGCACCATCCAAACACGGAGCGCGCGAAACCGCCGACCAAGCGGTATGGCCCAATCTTTAAACTCAGGATTATAGCTTTCCTCTGCTTGATGCACGCGTGCCAAATAGTCGCCATCGGCGGCAAACACGCGCTTGAGGAGAGTGCGATCGCGAATAAAGAGAAACGCCGAATCGAAACCACAGAGCAACCATTTCGATCCATTGAAATTAAACGAAGTGGCGATACGCTGTATCGCGTGGGATAGCGTGCGCCATGCCGGTAAAATTAACGCGGGGCCAGCATATGCGGCATCAATATGGACCCAAACACCGAGGCGTTCCGCAAAGCCATCAAACGACGCAATGTCGTCGCAACCACTCGTGTTTGTGCTGCCGAAATTTAATTGCACAACCGCGGGATGTAGACCCTGAGCGCGATCGCTATCGATAGCAGCCAGTACATCGCTTGCACTGATGCCATAGTTGCCGTTGGCGAGGAATCGAGCTTTGAGCTTATGCACACGCATGCCCGCAACCCGCACGGCCTTTAGCCCTGAGAAATGGGTTTGGTCGGACATATAGGCGACGAGCTTGGATGAGTCTTGGTAATAGAGTTCTTCAGCCGTAAGCGTTATGCCCTCGCACGCAGTATGCCTTCGATGTGCTTCAATGCGCGCGGCAACCATGAGCACCGCGATAGCCTCACCAGCGGTATTTTGAATAAGCCCGCCACCCATTTTTGATGTGTGGCGAAAGGGTGAATCGTGTGGCGCATCCAAAAGATCCAAGAGCCAGTCCATCACGACGCATTCAAGCTCAGTTGCGACGGGATTGGTTTCCCACTGTATACCAATCGAGCCAAAAGCTGCGATCAAAAGTTCACCGATGATAGCCGGAATCGACGTCGTAGCTGGATAAAACGCGAAGAAGTTTGGATGTTGACAATGAGTGATGCCGGGAAGAAATTTCTCCTTGATGGTCGCAAGAAGCCTCGCCATGTCTTCGCCATGATGAGGCATCGTCGAGAAATTGCTCGCGAGAGTTCCCGGCTCGATTTGCGCTTTGACCGGCGTTCTGGACAAACCATCAAAATGTTGCGTCAGCAAATCCTGTGATAGCGTAAGCGCCTGCACGAGCCGTTCAGCATCAATATGAAAGCGCGTTTCCACTTCGTTGTGCATAGTCCACCAATACCCCGCTCGTATTTATTGCATCTCTCGTACTCGTCTTGGTCGCGTGATACAATCGTGTGTGGCAAACTTCGGACATGCACTCATGAACAAATATGTTAATCACGACGAAGAGTTATCGTTATCGTCATTCTTTGGTGGTCGGAAAGGCAAAATTTTTGGCCCGAGAGGGTGAACCATACATTGCTTTCCTGGGAATCACAGTCCAGAGCTCTTCTTCTAGTACCTTACTGGCACCGATATCTCTGCATTTGAGAGAATTGTTTCTCCGATCACGCAAAAAATTGGTTGAGATTCCTTCAGTATGCAGAGTGCTAAAGAGCGCAGCATTGTTGCCTGGCTGATCAGGATCAAGCTGTTGGTTTCTGAATGAAATGCTAATCTTCTTATCGAGAAATTCACGATACAGCATTAGAGGACCAACCACCATACTGTTATAAATCGCTTCTGTTTGGGATTTCTCTAAGTTTAAGATCTCCCTTCTAATCGGAGCATTGCGATCCAAGCTTTCTCGAGCATTGCCTAATCGTTCTTGTATGGTTTTACCGTGAATATGACCAATTTGCTGGCTGGCCCTATCAAGTATATCCTGAGCGATCGTGTCAAATCGATTGATTTTAGAGACATTGCTATCGATCACGATGGTTTGTAATGCTTCCATCATAGGCTGATTCTGATTTGAGAGCATTATAAAATTATTTTCAGGCCGGCCTTCACTCCCTTGCATGACAATACCTGTATTTTCAAGAGAACTAAGGGTTTCCGGGTCTAGAAGCGCTTTTTCTGATATGGGCATATTGTCGGTTTCATAGGCATCAGCCTTGTTTGCAAAAGCTGAAGGAGGAACTTTCATCCCTTTATCGATATCGGCATAGACGTAAATGCACGAGTCGACGCATGTTTTCAGGTAATTGAGGCCAGCCATGATGCGAAACAGGTCCGCACGAAGATATAAAGGCGTAGAAGGTGAGAATAGCACAGCAGTATTTGCCGTCTGAAGTTCCTGAATATTTCTCAAGAGAACTTTTTCACCATTTGTTCCTAGCGTTCCGAATAATTTTAGGGTGTTTTCAATCTGTTCTTGGCTCACTGTGGTGGCGTCATACCAAAAGTTTATATTGGCATTGGGATTTTGTCTGATCCATGATGCTAAATACTCTTTAGTATCAATATCCCAATCAGACCCATTAACTTCTTTCTTTCGCACCTGCTCGAAAACATATTTATCATTTGGATTGATTTGCCTATTTAACCACATGAAATGGATACTGTATGATGTTGCCAGACTTATTTTGAAATAAAATAAAACACTTAACACTGATAAATAACGCACTCTAAAACTCCAATTGTACGCGACCGTAATCTTATGTAGTATCACTGCACGCAACTTGCAAAGATCGCTACAGCGCTTAGCAAGCAAATCCGAATCAAAAATTTGGTCAACCCCCTAATTTTGGATGTCAGTTCACATAGAGATTTCTTTAGGCTGCCAGCCGTTTTAGATTAACCTAATAGCATCGTGATTACCATCGTGGTTGCGCGAGCGCTAGCAACTTCAACGCGACCGTCGTTTCCGCACCGGCAAGATCAGCGATATAATTTTGGCAGGTCATTCGATTCTTCTTATAGGCGATCCAACCATTGAAACCATGGCGCTCATACACCATGCGCGCGCACCGTGCATTTGCGCGCGGATCGAGGAGCTGTAATTCCATAAGGCCACAGCCACCTTCCCCTCTGGGGCGCGCCCAAAAATAGGCGTTGATTTGAAAAATGCCAATGTCACGCGATCCACGCGCGCGGCCATGCGTGGCAATGCCAATAGCGTCAGAGCGCAGACCGGATTCATAGTTAGCGATGCAAATCATAGTGTGAATTTCATGCGCACGAAACCCTGCATCGACGAGCAAACGCGCAACATCTCCTTCATGTAGCCTCGTTGGCAAGGGCGCGGAAGTTCGCTCATCGCTCGGTGCACCGGCTTGATAGACATCATCGCCACAAGCCGAAAATAGCAACAGCGAACTTAGTAGAATCGTTAAATGAATTATTTGTCGTATCACAGGGCGCAAGATTATAGCGCGAACGCCAAAAGGCTAGACCGGCTAGACGAGAAAGATCGCCCGCGACGAGACGCTCATGGACAAGGCGTGAACACGAATTTACGAGCACGCGTGCTTTAATTTAACCAATGATTTTTAACGAACATGTCTGTGCGCAGCTTGTATGTAGCATGCTCATAGAACCCAAGGAAAATTACGTGCGGTAATGGTTTGCCGTGCTTTCGAGGTTGCATAGAGCCATAATTCATGCCAATTGGAGCCACTTTGACGTTTGGCGAGGGTTTCTAACATTGGACTCACTTCTACCTGTTGCAACACTCTCCTATGTGGCTGGAATTTTTGCGCTGGCGCTTTTTGCCAAGAGTCGCGTCAAGGATGCGACAGATTTTTTGGCGGCGGGGCGCAGGCTCTCCATGGCGTTTGCATCAACAACGCTCTTTGCCACATGGTTTGGCGCGGGCACGCTGTTGACGGCGACCGACGCCATCTATGAAGAAGGTCTTTCGATCACCGCACTCGAGCCATTCGGCGCTGGATTTTGTCTTTTGCTCGCCGGCTGCTTTGCTGCGCGGCCCCTCTGGCGCATGAAGATCCTCACCGTACCGGATCTCTTCGGCATCAAATTTGGTAAACGGGCGGAGATCCTCGCAGCAACACTTCTCGCGCCGGGATATTTAGGTTGGATAGCGGTGCAAATCACCGCGCTCGCCGGCATTGTCAACATCTTCTTCGGTATTTCGCTCATGACCGCGATGATCGCGGTCACCATTTTTGCGACGTTGCTCGCATGTCTGGGCGGGATGTGGTCGGTCACCCTGACCGATTTTTTCCAGATGATCCTTGTTGTCGTCGTCATTTGCTTTTTAGGTTACGTGGTGATCGATGCCCTTGGCGTTGGAAATTTGAGCGCGGGCTTTGCGCAATTGCTTGCTAATACGCACATGGAGCATGAGGTTTCAGCCCATTTACAAAACCCTGGCAAGCTCTTTACTTATCTCAATATGTTCGCCATTGCCGCCTTGGGCAATCTGCCCGGGCAAGATCTTGCACAACGCATCTTTTCCGCGAAATCAGAAACGATAGCATGGCGGTCATGCCTCATCGCTGGCTGCTGCTACGTGGTGTTCGGCAGCATATCTATCTTGCTCGGAATGGCCGCGCGCACACTTTTGCCTGAGCATGTTAGTCACTCCGTCATTCCTCATTTAGCCAAGCAAGTCCTCTCGCCTGCGCAAACGATTCTCTTGGTGCTCGCAATAATTTCCATCATCATGTCGACGATGGATAGCGCCATGCTTGCTACGTCGAGCATCGTTGCACATAATCTCCTTCGCCCGCGTCTTCCAAAAACTATTTCCTTTGTGACCGCTTGTCGTGTGTGTATTGTCTTTGTGGGCACATTAAGCCTGCTGCTCGCTCTCGTCGGCAAGAATGCGTATCTCTTGCTTGAACAATCCTATGCCGTGAGTTTTGCCGCTTTGTTTGCGCCGTTCGCGTTGGGGCTCTATCTCAAAAATGGCCATGAGAAAGCCGCGATTTTCTCCATGCTCGTCGGCACGTTCATATGGTTTCTTGGTTTTTTTGCCGACCACATTTTGCTTAGTGAGCTTGCAGCGGTTGCGGCATCATTCATTAGCTATCTGATCACCATCGTTGTGGTGCGCCGCTATTGGTCTATGAAAAAACGTCCCTCGGCGAAAATCTAACAGCACGTCACGCTGCTAAATCGCCATCACCGGCGAGGCGAAGATACTCTTGACGCCAGGCTGCACGGTCGGCGATTCTGGCGATGACAGGGGCAGACGTGGCTCATTAAATTTGCCCATCAAAAAATCAATTGCCGTTGCAAAGGCGAAGCCGCTCTCCGAATTGGATAGGACAACAATACCTTTTTGCTCTTCAGGTGAAAAGGCGATGATGCTGGTGAAGCCCTTGAGCCAGCCGCCATGAAACGCGATGAGTTTATCGCCGTGTTTGAGAATTCTAAAACCCAAACCATAGTGGCTCATGTAGTCCCCTTCGATACGATTTCTAAACCATGATTGCGCATCGGGTGCTGGCGTTGCGGGTGTATGAAAGGCCGCAAGATCGGACGCGGTAAGGACATCAGGTCGGTGGCCAAGTTGCAGCAGCAAAAATTGCACCATATCATTGATGCTGGCATTGACGCCGCCCGCCGATAAAACTGTGTCGTGATAGCGATGGGAATAATCAATCGACGTTGTCATGACGCCCTTTCTATTTGGTTCGTGAGGCCATGCGCGGTTATCCTGCTTTTTAAATTCGTTGATGCCAACGGTCGCACGCTTCATGCCGAGCGGCGTAAAAATATGGTGGACCACAGCGCGGTCAAAGGGCATTTGCAAAGCTTGTGCTAAGGGCTCTTCGATGAGACTAAACGCAACATTGTGATAGTCGTACGAGGCACCAGGCTTCTTCTGGTTTTTCTTGCTAAACAGATTGAGCAATTCATTCCGCGATGCGCCGTGTTCAATCTGCCAATTCCATCCACTTCGTTTAAATCCCGACGTGTGGCTCAGCAAATGGCGCGCTTCGATCGTGGGAAACTGAGAGCTTGCAACTTTTACCGGGGTATCCGTCGTAATGCGGCCTTGCTTTTGCGCTATTGCGAATAAAGTTGCGGCCACAGTTTTTGATGCTGAACCAAGTTGAAACGTGGTGTTCATATCGACGAGCGCTGCTGCATTCTTTTTGCGGTGACCAAACGAGCGCAGAAATTCAACACGCCCATTTTCGATCACGGCGACACTGGTGCCAACCACGGTGCCGCGCCGAATTTCTTGTTCACAGTGACGCGCGAGTTTAAAGTACGGAGGCAAATTGGGGCCAATTGGAACATTTTGTTCGTTTTGACCAAATGTGATCGAGGCAAATAACATTGCGATGGCCCAAACACGTGCAAGCATTCCTATATCCCCATGCAGATTTTTTGATGTCCCAATTATTTTCTATTGGACTCGCCGAAAATTTTCGAGAAAGCAGTTAAATTGAATTTACAGCGCTTAGCATAAATTTCCTCAGTCGTCTTGCGCACACACGCCCTCATGTGATGGCGCATGTTGTTTCTACGATGGCTTTTTTGCACCAGCCTGCGCGAGCAGCGCGACGACAGCATTCAGATGTTTGCCTCGATGCTTCGCCTTGGGCACCACGAAAATATCGCCAGTGATTTTCATGAGCGGAAAGATGTGGCGAAGATCGATAAGCGAGCCACTTTTTAGCTCTTGCTCGATATTCCACAACGGCAAGCGGCCCCAACCTAAGCCAGAGGCAATGGTTTCTCGTTTGATGAGATAGTCTTCGACGAAGATATCGGCACTCTCGTTGGCAATAGCGCTTGGCGATCGTGCATCATTTTGTTCATTTCCACTGCGCAAGATGACGCGCGGAATTTGTGCGATACGCCTCCGCAGCACGTCGAGCGTGAGTACGGAATCCGGATGCGCGCGCCCGAGGACCGGCACCATGTGATAATGCGAATGAAACTGGGGTGAAACTTCTTCGACTTCCGCGAATACAGGACCAACGTAAAGATCAGCGAAGTTTTTGACAACGTCATCGATACCCCGGCCGAGCACGCAAAAGCTGAGCTCGATCTTGCAGGTGACATCGCTAAAATAGCGACGCAGAACACTGAGAATATCCGGCAGCGGTGCCACGATATCCAACACAATAGTGATGCGCTTTTCTTCGCCATGGGCAAGATGCTGTGCGGTGGTGGTTATTTCTTTGCTGAGCGCCACAAGATGCTTGGCACAGCGGTAAATTTCCTGGCCCTCTGCCGTGAGCGTAGGACGATAGGTGCTGCGATCGAGGAGCAGAAGCTCAAGCTCATCTTCGAGATTTTTTATCGCAATGCTTATCGAAGGTTGCGAAATATGCAGTTTTTTGGCCGCTGCAGAGAAGGTGCCAGCTTCGGCAACCGCAATAAACATGGTCATTTGATCGAGCGTCATCGAAACCACTTTATAGCTTCAAATAATAATCTCAATAAAAAATTATTAATTTTATTTATCGAACGGACTTCTATGTTGCAGGGGTTAGAAAACAGGAAATATCCAATGAAAATTCTATTTGTTGTTTTAGGGGCCCTGCTCGGGAAATACGGCTTCAGCATGGACAGACCGCATGTTCTCGATGCACGTGCGCGTGAACTTTATCTCACGCGCCTCGCGCTCGCCCAAGAGGATGTTGCGGGAGAAAAGAATGAAGAGCTCTTAATAAAACTCGTACAGCATAATCTGGTGGCGATACCGTTTGAAAATCTCACGATGCATGCATCACCGCTGCGAGACGTTGATATCAACCACGACGCTATTATCAATAAGGTGCTCAAAGGCAGCTTGGGTAAGATGCGTGGCGGTTATTGCTACGAGGTTAACGAGCTCTTTTATCTTCTGCTCAAGACCTTAGGTTTTAATGTCACGCGGCATAAGGCGTCCGTTTGGACGGGCAAAGCATCGGGCGAGATCCCTGTGCCATCGCATCAAATGTCCCTCGTGAAAATCGGTGATGATACCTTTCTTGCCGACGTTGGCTTTGGGCTCTTCAATATTTTCCAAGCGATAAAGCTTCCTCGTGAGATCGGTGAACACATGACGTTTACTGATAGCCAAGGCAAGCGCATCATGTTTGAGCGCGTGCGCTTCGATGCAAGCTTTGGGCTACACCAAGCCCATGAGGAGGGCTTTGTCTATAGCCGCTTCAGCGAGAGCAAGCAGAGCACTGAACGCGTGTCGAGCTTTTCGCTCAAGGAGTACGATGCCGAAGACTTTAGCGGTCACAATAACTTCGTGCAAAAGAGCTATAAGCCATTTCTCGACAATGTCATGTTCACTCGCTTTACCAAAGGCGGCGCGATGATCGCATGCGTTAAAGCACGTACGGCGTTTACTGATATGGATGATATTCTAGCGTGGATAAATGCTTCGCAAGGCGATGACGCTGATTTCGTCATCGATGTTAGACGCGAATAGCGACCAACTGTTTTCTACGATGCGTCTAGCTAGACATCACGCTTCTTGCGATGACTCCAATAAGCAGAACCATAGCTCACAAATATCTGTGCATCGCGAGCGATGTCTTTGTTGGCGATATAGAGCGTGCGCACAATACCGTCGAGAAAAATCCTGCGCATTTCTGAGTTGGGCGAATCGCTATGGTTTACAAATCGCAACGCATTGCCGGAAAATTTTGAATCCACGCTGACTTCTGGGATATTGAGCTCAGGCTTATAGATGTTGCTCGGAAAACTCCATGACCATGAGTGATCATGGACATTGTCGCTTGAGTCGATCACGCCCGTATATTCGCCGATCAGCTCACCACTCTTGATATCTTTGTTGGCGAACATGCCATAGCCAAGCTCATCATCGATAAATTTCACGTATATGTCAGCCAAATACGAGTCGCTCACTTTTGCGCTGAATTGTAGTTCATCTTGTTCATAAACTTTAGGATCGACAAGGTCATTCTTGGTGCGATTCTTCAACGCTTCGAGTCTGATCTCGGGCCTCATGAGATATTTCATGCCCAAATGTGTTTCACATAATTTCTTGATGCCGTCGTGGCCGACAAATTGCTGATCCTCGTCATGTTTGAGCGTTGCGCGTACAGGTCGCAGGAGCGCTGTACCCTTCTCGTCACACGAAGCGATCCCCAAAAAAACTAGCAAATAATAAAATAAGAGATGTTTACGCATAATTCTCCTCGAGCCTTCAGTTTAACAGATTCGTGCACGCGAAAAAGAAGTGAACTCGGGCTTTTCGCGTGCGGTCTTTGATATCGTGTGCCAGTAGTGCTCAGGATGATGTAGTGGCGAGATGGTGGACCACGGTTTCCAAAAAAGGCTGAGCATATTTGGCGAGCTTGTGCTCGCCAACGCCATGCAGGGCACGAAAATCCTCGATGGTGCATGGCGTTTTTTCCGCCATATCGAGCAGCGTGCGATCGTGAAAAATGACATAGGGTGGCACGTTATGTTCCTTCGCAATCTTAAGTCGCACTGATTTAAGCGCGCTCAAAAGTCCCTGGTTTGTCGTACTTGCAACAGCAGCTTCTCGTGAAGGTGTGCGCGCCGCTTTCTTTGGCGCGGGCGCTCTGCGCAGCGAGAGTTTTGTTTCATTGCGCAAAATGGGCGGGCACGACTGCGTGAGTTTGAGCGCACCGTAGTTTTCCATTTCAACGCGAATAAAACCCATGGCGATGAGCTGGCGAAAAATCGATCGCCACTCGACGGCGCTGTGGTCTTTGCCAAGGCCAAATACGTTGAGATGTTGATGGCCAAAACTGATGACTTTATCAGTCGTCGTGCCGCGCAACACGTCGACAAGATGTCCGACGCCAAAAATTTCACGTGTGCGATACATCGCTGAAAACGCAAGCTGCGCCGCTTTGGTGCCATCCCACTGCTCTTGGGGTGAAAGGCAATTGTCGCAGTTGTTGCACGGGCCCTGATAGCTGTCGCCGAAATAGTGGAGCAAGGCTTGACGTCGACATGCCGTTGTTTCGCACAGGCCAAGAAGTGCGTCGAGTTTGCGCTGCTCAATTTGTTTGACGGCAGCACTCGCATTGCTGTCGCTCGCCATCTGGCGATGAATGATAGCATCTTGCACGCCATAGGCGAGCATCGCCTGCGCAAAGAGGCCGTCACGACCAGCGCGACCAGTCTCTTGGTAATATGCTTCCATGCTCTTGGGCAAATCCAAATGGGCCACAAAGCGAACGTTGGGTTTATCGATACCCATGCCAAAGGCGATGGTCGCCACCATCACGACGCCTTCTTCATGCAAAAAACGCAATTGGTTCTTCTCACGTTCGACATCGGAAAGGCCAGCATGATACGCCAGCGCTGTGATACCGTTGGCCTTTAGAAAGGCTGTGGTTTCCTCGACGCTCTTGCGCGAAAGACAATAAACAATCCCCGCATCACCCTGATGTTCATTCTTGATGAAGGCAAGAATTTGCTTCTTGGGATTATTTTTCTCAACGATACGGTAGCGAATATTCGGCCTATCGAAACCCGACACAAATATTTTGGCATCGCCTAAATGCAGTTGTTTGATGATTTCCTTGCGCGTGACGTGGTCGGCGGTTGCGGTAAGCGCGATGCGCGGAACATTTGCGAACTCTTCCGCAAGAATCGACAGCTTCATGTATTCGGGCCGAAAATCATGGCCCCATTGTGATACGCAATGTGCTTCGTCGATAGCGAAGAGCGCAAGTGGAATATCTTTGAGCGTGGCGATGCAGCTCGGCATCAAGAGCCGCTCTGGCGCAACATAAATGAGATCGAGCAGCCCTGCTTTTAGTTCCTGCTCGACGCTTTTTGCATGAGCGAAAGATAGCGATGAATTAAGAAATGCCGCGCGAATTCCCAACTGCTTGAGTGCCACCACCTGATTTTGCATCAGCGCGATGAGCGGCGAAACCACAACGCCTACACCCGCACGGAGCAAGGCGGGGATTTGATAGCATAGTGATTTGCCTGCCCCCGTCGCCATTAAGGCTAGTGTATGATGCCCGTTCATAACGGCGTCGATAATTGCCGCCTGATGACCACGAAAGTCCGCATAGCCAAATGTCGATTGCAGAACGTCACGAGGTGATTGGGGGCGCGTAGTCATATATTGTTTCGCATTGGTGAAAATTCAAAATTGATCGTGACCCATGTCTAGCATGAATGAGTGAGGTGCAGCAAGCGCTGCAATCAACTAGTTTTGCGCCCGGCATTGTCCATGACTACGATGACATCTTTGACAACGTCAAGATCATCGATCATGCCATCAAGCGGCCAACTAGGATCGAAACGGTCACTAATCTGGTGATAGTGCGATTGCAGGTAGTCTGGATTGCTGTAACCGATATCTAGGAACAGCAAAGCTTGAATGTTTTCGACGACAAAGGGATGATGATCGGAGCGAAAGAAATAGCCCTTGTCGTCCATTGGATCTTTTATCGGCGTGCGCTGCTGTTTACGCATGGCGTTCATGGCCGATTGTGCGATGGGCCATTGCCAATCTCCGTACACAACGCCTTCCTGTCGATGAGAACCCACGTTCATACAATCGAAATTAATGACGTAATCAGTGCGCTCAATGATAGCTGGCTTGCTCGCTATGAAATGTTGTGCGCCGAGCAAGCCCTGCTCTTCCGCCGTAAACGAGCAAAACAAGAGATTGGTCGATAGAGGACGGTGCGTGCGTGCAAACCGTGCGACCTCGAGCATGGCCGCGACACCGGTGCCATTGTCGATGGCACCACCAAAAACTTCGGAGCTGCTTTCGAAATTGGGCGATGGTCCGAGATGATCCCAGTGTGCCGACACGATCGCATAGCGCTCCGATGTTTTTGCCGACGGCAACATGCCACAAACGTTTTGTGAAGTCGCGCGCGTGACCGTGTTGGCGACTGATGCAAAGAATGGTGACGACGGCAGATTAAATTGGGCATCGCGCATGCCTGATGCTTTAATGTTCTGAAGGCTGCGCTTTTCCGTGGCGATGATCTTTTCTAGACTCGATTCCTTAAGCCAACCCATGACTTTGAGTGGATTGCTCCCCGTTTCACCGCGATCGAGAAAGAATTTGCCGTCTTTGCGGCTAGTGATGACGTGCCAAGGATAGCCAGCAAGTTTCTCGTCGAAGACGATAAATACACCGATCGCGCCACGTTTTCGTGCCTCGTCGTATTTGTGCTTAATTCTCGAATAGGTGGTCATCGTCTTGCCATCAAACGCGGTGGAGCCATAAAAGCCCCCCGGATCATTGACATAGGCGATGACGATCTTGCCTTTGACATCGACATGATGATAATCATCCCAGTCTTTTTCTGGCGCATGAATACCAAAGCCAACAAACACCACGGGAGTATTAGTGAGCGAAATAAATGGCGCATCTGATTCGGATGCGATGGTGATGTCTGTATCGACGCTGAGCTCGATATCACCCAAGCGTACCTGCGCCATTGTCTCGGTCTTGATCTGGAGTAGCGGCACCGGGTGGAAGAAATCTTTGGCACCCGCGAGAGGCTGCATGCCGAGCTCACTCATCCGTCGACTGAGAAACGCGATAGAACGTGCTTCGCCTTCGCCAAAGAGCGAGCGTCCAAGGAAGGCGGGAGATGCGAGCTTCTCGATGTCGCTTCGAATATTCGCTTTGCTAAATGTAAACGGTGTACATGCAGTCATGCAAACAACCCATAGCGCAATCACAATTCGATGCATCAGCGTATTTATAGCATTCTGCTTGCTCTTACGAAACAGCATCACTTGAATAGTTTGACGTGGTCAAATCGTCGTGAGCAACAACCTGTGCAGGCTGGTCCTCTAACACAAGCTGCTGCACCGGTACTTCCTTCTCGGCGTCAACGATAAACTGGATGTATGTTACCGCTTCATCGAAGAGTTGGTGACCAACTTTGCCTCGAAGGGTTGCGCTTGATTTCGAGGCGAGACGTCGAGAATCAACGAGTGTCGCGATGCGCGCACGCATTGCCATCAGCTCAGCGCTGGTTTCATCAACGTATTTCTTATCCATTTCGATCATGACGTCATCATGTTCAAGGTCATTGATGCGGTGATTAATTTTTCGCATCAAATCTCTGACGCGCTCGTAGCGGTCACGGAGCTTTTGCTTTGATAAATCCGGACTCAGTGGCTTCTTGTTATAGCGAAGCAAGAGTAGCTCACCGAGGTCGCGGATGGGCAGGAGTTTTCTGCCGGCAATAGCGTAGATCGCTCTTATCTCATCTTCTGTATATTTTTGATTTTGGAGGTTGAGTTCTTTGCGGATGGTTTCGCGAGCAGTTGTAAGGCCGACA
Organism: uncultured Myxococcales bacterium; assembly: GCA_964602645.1. Taxonomy (GTDB): domain Bacteria; phylum Myxococcota; class UBA727; order UBA727; family JABDBI01. Next base: position 903 of record CAZRSD010000012.1, on the reverse strand, counting down.
CGACGAGATTTCTTATCTTCCCATACTCCCTTTTCGACCAGCTCGGCGACCTTATCCTTGCCGTAGATATCATTCCACTCGCTGTCTTGGTCGACCAAGTATTGGTCATCTTCCAAATGGCGAAGCTGAATGTCAATTTCGCCTAAGAAGAACCTGGACTTTTGATAGAATTTCTTGATCTTCTTGCGATCTTTTCTGGTGTCGTAGGCGTGGAGGTTTACTCGAGGATCCTTAAGATCGGAGCTGTCGTCGGCAAACGTTGCAATGAATTTTTTCGCGTTGCTAATAGTCGTGTTGTATCCTGCTTCCGTGCGAATATGCAGATCGTCAGGATGCGCGCCAAGCAACTGATGAATCGCAGCGAAGCCTGAACCACCAGTTTGCTCCTCGATGAACGCTTTAAGAATATGTGCCTGTGCATCAGGATGTTTGTCTTTCATGAGATCGAGCAGCTGTGTTAAGTCGCGCGACGGAACGCCTGTGAGTCGTTCAGTAAAGCGAATGCGATCTCTCGTCGCTGGATCATTAAGACGGTAGAGGTCACTAATGGTGAATTCGCGCTCCAGGTTAACAACGCGAGGTTGGCGAGAATTAGTTGACTTGAAAGGACCAATGAAGGTGCTGTACATCCGGTTAATCTCTTCGACCATTTCATTTTCTTGATCACCGGTGATGAGATTGTCTTCATACTGAGTATGCACGAGGAGGCTGTCGAAGAACCACCGATTAGCGAAGTCGCCCGATTCTTCGTCGATAGTGTGAATACGACGGAGCGTTATGAAGATATCTTTGTTGTAACGGCCGCTAAAGCCTTGACCTTTGCTCTTACGAGAACCGTACGTCGTTCGCTTAATCGAAACGATGCCATTTGATGCAAGGCTTTCCGCTTGTGCGTGCAAGAAC
>CAZRSD010000011.1:16401-17313 GCA_964602645.1 uncultured Myxococcales bacterium | reverse complement strand
CGCTTGGCTAAAACTGCGATCACCATGGGCCTCAAACACGTCGTGATCACCTCGGTTGCACGCGACGACCTCGCTGATGGCGGCGCGCACCAATTCGCACGCTGTTTAGCGACGCTCAAGGAACGAGCACCGAGCATGACCACGGAAGTTTTGGTGCCGGATTTTTTTGGGTCGGTCGAGAATCTGAAGATCGTCATCGACAAAAAGCCCAACATCTTTAACCACAACATCGAAACCAGCCGTCGCCTCACACCTAAGATTCGATCCGGCGCCCAATATGATCGCTCTCTGCAGTTACTAAAAGACGCAAAAGCTCTCGACCCTACGGTGAAGACCAAGAGCGGCATCATGGTTGGCCTCGGTGAAGATGACGACGAAGTCATGCAGGCGATCCGCGATTTGCGCGCGCATAATTGCGATCAGTTGACGATCGGCCAATATCTGCGGCCAACACCGTGGCATCACCCCGTCTACCGTTATGTCACACCGGAGCGTTTTCTAGACTTCAAAGTCTTTGCACAGGGTTTAGGTTTTTCCCACGTGGAAAGCGGTCCGCTCGTGCGTTCAAGTTATCATGCAGAAAAAGGAGTCAAGGAGATGCACGGTGATTGACCTTTTTCGCTCGTTCTCATTTGCCTTCAGTGGTCTTCTGCACGCCCTCCGCTATGAACGAAATTTCCGCATAGAATGGCTTTGTGGGCTCGTGGTTTTGCTGTTTGCCAATCACTTCATGCTTGCCGCATGGCAACATGCCGCCTTAATTGCGCTGACCGTGGTGGTGCTCGCTTTTGAACTGTTAAACTCAGCCGTCGAAAAAATTTGCGATAGCTCCGGCCTTGAGTTCTCACTCACCAAAAAGCACGCCAAGGATGTTGCAGCAGGAGCTGTTCTCATCGTCGCGATCGGTGCGGC
>CAZRSD010000011.1:0-16391 GCA_964602645.1 uncultured Myxococcales bacterium | reverse complement strand
AATCTTTGCCTGCATCATCGCAACCGAGTTTTCCCACATTCTCGCGGTCATGATAGAGAGCCCGTGGCCATTCTTCCTCATCGCGTTGATATTTGTGATGAGCCTCCCCGCTGCTATTACGGCCACGCCGAGCGTCATCAACGCCGCACTCTTTGCGGTTGGACTTGTTACACACGGCATGCTCGTCGCTACGCCCGATTATAGCATCATCCTCACGTGTACCACCGTAGCGTTACACCTTGCATGGGCCGTTGCTTTCATCCGACAAGTTTTTAGTATAAAACTCGCTGAGAAGGCGCGTGCATGAGCGATCGTGAGCGCATGATGGCAAGCTATCGCGACCAATACGGTAGCGAGACAGAGGCTCTCTTCGACGCCATGATGACGCCGCAAGACAAGATTGCGCTCATCAATCCCTTTATCGAAAACGACGCGCAACAAACGATCGTGGCACAGGCTCGTGAGCGCTTGCCGTTCGGGGCACAATTCGCCTCACTCCCCAAGGATCTTTTGCCAATCTCTTCAAACAGCCTTTTGAGCCATTACTTCCTCGATCTCTCCTCGATTTTCGCACCCCTTCTTTTGCCGATCATCCCGCATGCGCGCGTGTTAGACATGTGCGCAGCCCCTGGCGGCAAACTCTTGGTTATGCTCAGCCGCACCAGTGACAACGTGACGATGATCGCAAACGACATCTCGAGCACGCGCGCCGAACGCTTGCGTCGCGTGGTGAAAGACTTCGTGCCGCTTGATCGTGCGGCACATGTCATGGTCACCCATCGTGACGCCATTAGTTTTGGCCTGCGCGAGCCTGCGCGCTATGACGCTGTCTTGCTCGATGCGCCATGTTCGAGTGAAGCGCACGTGGTGCGCGACGACAAGCTTCTCAAACAATTTAAAGGGCTCAGAAAAACACTACCTCAGCGACAATACGCCTTACTTGCAGCTGCCTTACTCGCCGTCAAACCTGGTGGCTATGTCATGTATGCGACGTGCTCGATCAATAAACTTGAAAATGAAGGCGTCGTCGCAAAAGCGCTGCAGCGAACCAAAACACTGTGCGAAATCGTCTCGCTCGATGCACCCATAGGCTTAAAGAGCGAGTTCGGCGTGACGATATTGCCGCATCTTCACGGCGCGGGGCCGGCATTTTTTTCCCTACTTAAGAAGCGTTAGTGCCATTCTCTTCCGGCGTTTTGAGCGGCCAAATGGTGCGCACAATAACACCGATCGCGCCCACAACAATGAAACTATCGGCGATGTTAAACGTAGGCCAATGCATATGCGGATAACCAAAGATGCCCGCATGCACATCGAGAAAATCGATGACATAGCCTAAGCGAATGCGATCGAGGAGATTACCGATGGCACCAGCCAAAATCAAACTAAACGATGCCAGCAAGAAACCATCGTTAGGCTTCATGCGAAAATACCAAAACGTGAAAAAGATCGTCGCAAGAATACTCACGCTTATCAAAAGCGGCCGACGAAACCACGTGGGCAACGAGTGGGTCAAGCTAAACGCCGCGGCGGGGTTTTCTTTATAGATGAAATTGAAAACATTGGGCACGACCTCGACAACCTTGACGGGGTAGAACACCTCTTTGCTGATGGTCTTGGTTTCACCGTCGACAATTATCTCTTCCGAAACACGATACGGCTCTGCAAGTGTATCTTGCGCCCATAGTTTACTGCTTTGATCCGCGACTATACCCACGAAGCACACGGCAAGAAGCCAAGCCAAACGATGTCGCGCAACCAAGTTAAAAGCGTTATTTTGGGAGCCGGTATTCACTATATTTCCCTATTTCGCCAAAAGGCGCGTGCTTACTACGAACTTACCATACCGCGTGCAGTCTGCGCGCGGCAAATCACCGACTCAACTGATCCACAATTTTCGGCGAGAAATGTGGTGGAGCTGATCGGAATCGAACCGACGACCTCTAGAGTGCGATTCTAGCGCTCTCCCAACTGAGCTACAGCCCCACGTAAAACTACGCGCGACCGAAATAGCGAGAATCGCCGGCGTCGTCACGCGGATGCAGCTTTCATAATCAAGGTCTTTGTCAGTGTCAATGAGCGAGTTATCACGGTCAACATAGCCATGATGCAGTATTGGGCCGCACTATATTTTTGGTACGGTCTTGGCTGTAATACCATCACCAAAGTCGCTGGCGACAAGATCAACGCTCTACGAATACAGCACCTTGATCTCTCGTCGAAACTCCTCGGCACAGGCCTTGCGCTTGACTTTCAGCGTCGGCGTCAACTGCTTACCCACTTCAAACTCGCGATCGATAATTTGAAAGCGTTTGATCTGCTCAAACGTCGCGAGCGATGCATTAGCCGCCAAGACCGCATTTTTCACTTCTTGATAGATGGCAGCATTCGCCGACAATTCGAGGATGCTTACGCCATTGCCCTCTTTCTTGGGAAAGGCCACCTTCTTCGCATTGAGCGGATCAAGCGCAATGAGCGCCGTCAAATAGGGGCGTTGATCGCCAACAACTACGACATGCGCAATGACGGAGCTCTTTGATTTGATGAGATTCTCGACCCGCTGCGGTGCTATATTTTTGCCTTGCGAGGTAACAATAATATCGCGTTTGCGATCGACGATCTTCACGAAGCCGTCGCTGTCGATCTCGCCGATGTCACCGGTGTGAAACCATCCGTCGGCACGAAGCACTTCTTTGGTTTGTTCGGGCTTCTTCCAAAAGCCCAAAAACACACCGCGGCCGCGAATTAGAATTTCACCGTCGTCGCTCAATTGAATATCGGTTCCCGGCATGGGCCGCCCGACGGTGCCTTGCCGCAATGCCCAGGGTAAATTGAGACACGTCGCTGCAGTGGTTTCGGTAAGGCCATAGCCTTCGCACAAAACGATGCCGCTCAGATTGAAAAACGAAAATACTTCAGGCGCGAGTGCGGCACCACCCGAAACCAAAAATCGCAATCGTCCGCCGAAGCGTTCACTGAGCGTCTTGCCAATCTTGTCGAAGACCAGCTTTTTGACGACGAAGGTTTTCAAGCTACTCGACTGTGGATCGGTCGCTAAGCGATCTGCTTCTTGAAAGGCCAGCTCCGCCACATAGCGCTTCGGGAAAGAGCCAGCGAGTGCCGTCTCAATAACCTTAGCGCGAATTTTCTCAAACACCCGCGGCACTCCAGCGAGGAAGGTCGGCTTGATCACCGCCATGTTCTCGACGACCTTGTCGATGCTCTCGGCAAACGCGATAAGATGCCCGGTACGAATCCATGCCAATTCCAAAACGCGCGCGAAAATATGCGCCAACGGCAAAAAAATCAATTGAACGTCTTCACTAGAGAGCACGCCCAGTTTATCGATGACAAATGCTTCGTAGAGAAGATTGTCATGACTGATCATCGCACCCTTTGGCTCGCCGGTTGTGCCTGACGTATAGACGAGCGATGCAACGTCGTGAGGGTTTATAGAGGGAGATTCAGCAAGCTCACTTTCAGGAGCGACAAAATCATCTAGGTAGATTTCGTTTTCTCGAAGGGAGCCACTTACACGATCGAAGATGATAATGCGTTTAAGATCACCATTAGATTGCTGAATATCGCGCACTTTTTTGAGCTGCTCTTCGTTTTCTACGACAATGATCTTGGTTTCTGCGTCGGCAAGTATATAGGCGATTTGATCATTGAGGCTTGAGTGATAGATGGGAACAACTATGCAAGAAGCTTTCATGATAGCAATATCGGAGATCACCCATTCAGGTCTCGTCATTGAAAGCAGTGCGATGCGGTCTTTCGATCTTACGTCGAGTTTCAACAATGCGTTGGTAAGTTTACCAACCCTCAAAGAAAGCTCTTGCCAGGTCTTTATTGTCCAGCGACTAGTTTCTTTGCAAAAATATTGGATGGCGGGTCGCTTGCCAAAACGTGCAACCGTTGCATCGAATAGAGCGGGAACTGATTCGCTCATTAATCCTCCGATTCGCAATCAATTAATCTCTCGAAAGGCCACATAAAGGATGCACGGGCAATGACAACCGGTATGAACTCCCCAAATCCGCCATCCTTGCCGAACAGGATTGCTCATTATCGCATCGTGCGAAAGCTTGGACAGGGGGGCATGAGCATCGTTTACGAGGGTGTCGATGAACGACTCAAAAGACCCATCGCCATTAAGATCTTACACCCGTTCTTAGCCGAACGACGTGAATATCGGTCAAGATTTTTACGCGAAGCGGAAGCTGTTGCGCGGTTGACCCATCCCAATATTGTACAAATCTTCTATGTGTCTAGTGATGATAGTCAGCAACAACTCTATATTGTCACCGAACTCCTGGTCGGCGAAACGCTGCGAGAGTTTAGTACGCGTGCGAAACTGCATCAGACTCCTGAACTTGCAGCGATGATAATTTGGGAAATCGCAGGCGCCCTTGAGCATGCGCATAAGCGTGGCATTATTCATCGCGACATCAAGCCCGAAAACATCATGATTTGTCGAGATGGGCAGATTAAATTAATGGACTTTGGTATCGCGAGCATCGGTAGTGAGGAGAGCCTCACGCAATCGGGCACGCTGCTTGGGTCACTCGCACACGTGTCGCCGGAGATCATCAGGGGCGAGCGCGCAACCAATGCATCAGATCTCTTTTCCTTGAGTACCGTCTTTTATTGGCTTCTCTCCGAGCAATTGCCGTTCAATGGCGATTCGCCGCACGCGTTGTTGAAAGCCATCGTCGATCAAGATGCAAAGAGTATTCAAACCCTGTCACCCTTTGTTTCCGATGAGCTTGCGGCCGTTGTGGAAAAGGGCATGAGCAAAAATCCGGCCGCGCGTTTCGTTTCAGCACTCGCGATGGCTGAAGCGATCGAGACATCCTTGCGGCATCTTGGCGTCGACATTGCACCGAAACAGTTTCATCAAGTCTTAAAAAATCCAGACGACGAGCTTGAGAATTTTACCAAAACCGTGACCGAGCAGATCAAACAAAAATTGCTCCATTACCAACAGCAAAAAGACGACGCGGCAGCGCTCGCACTCCAATGTCGCCTCGGCGCGTTGCCACCAGAAACGCAGACGCAATTTCCCAAAAAACGCTTAATCCTCGCTGCTTCGATCTCGGGCGGATTGCTGCTCGTCGGCATTCTGGTTTATTTCCTGTTCAACAACAAACCGGTTGAGAATATCACCCTCGCGCCTCATCAATCAGAGCTGCCCATCAATAAAGAGTCACCACCAGATGAGACGCTTGCGCCCGTGCCACTCCATGAGGCTCTACAAAACGTAGACAACGCCGAGCAACGAAAAATTGCGCCCCCGAAAGCACCAACCACAGCACGTGCGCCGTTCTTTCGCACCGTCGAGATCGTCGTATGGCCATTTGCTACCATCAGCCTCAATGGCAACATCATTGCGCGGGACACCAAGAGCGTCATCCTCAAACTTGAAAGTGGCACCCATAAATTGACGTTCACGCATACCTATGCCGCCACCGTCGAGAAGATCATCAAGGTCACGGAGGGCACCCAACCGATCGAAGTGCACGTCGCGCTCGATAAAAGCAAACCCGCGTTCTTAATCGTCAAAGCAAATGTGGAGAGCGACGTTGCCGTCGACGGCAGCTATCGCGGCTCGGCGAAGAAGAGTTTGACGAAGCCCATTGTCATTCCCATGCCCGACAAGAGCCACGCGCAAAAGAAAGAGATCATCGTTTCGCAAGATAACTACGCACCCTACATTCTCGAAACCGAATTTATTGCTGGGCAAACCAAAGAAATCGACGTGAAACTCACGCCACTCTCAAATCATGCCAAAGCACTTGATGCAGTGCCAACACCGAATATGAAGAAGCTTTATTAGATTTTCATGTTTTGGTCGTTCGGGGGGCTCCCGGAATGACTATTCAGGATCAAGCCCTATTTTCACTTTTAACCTTTCAATCCACCCGCTAAATTGCTATGGTGGCGGTTCAAACACGACGGCAAATGGCGGAGATCGATGATTTACAGATGCTCAGCGCTCATCCTCTTTGCTCTAAACCTGGCTTTCTTTGGTGAGCCTATGTTCGCGTCACCAAGTGCTAAGGAACTTTTGCTGCAGAGCGCATCATTGTTCGATAAAGGCCAATATCAAAGGGCGTTGCTCCAAATTGCATCGTTGGACATCAGGTCCGACTTCGATAATAGCGACGACATGAAGCTTGCATTCAAAATTCGTGCAGTCTCCTATGATCAAACCGGCAATCAAATCAAGGCAAGCGAGACCATTCGCGAATTGTTCTTTCTCGATCCCACCTACCAATTCAATCCCTTCGATACCCCTCAATCTGTCGTGGTGCTCGCACAGCAAGAGAAGGCTGCGATCGAAGAAAAGAATCAGCATCTTGCGTCGATCAAGAGCGAATCACGCCATGAATCGTCGTCGGAGCACGCGCTCGCTCAGGAAACTATGATCAAAAGCGATCGCATCGTCTACCTAGAAAAGCGACCGCATATCGTTACCACGCTTTTTCCTCTCGGGATAAATCACTTTTACCTTCAGTCGCCCGTCAAAGGTGGCATATACTTGTCGTTGCAAGGCTTGAGCCTCGTCACCAACATCGCCGCGTTTTGGTGGAAGTCATCCTATTTGGTAAATTTTGGTGGCACGCGCTTGAAAGAGCCGAGTTACAAGAGCGGCTTTGATACGGCGCAAGCGATTCAATACATCGGACTTGGTTCATTGCTCCTGAGTTATGCGATCTCCGTCATTGACGCCTTGATGCGTTTCCAAAGCACTCCATCCCAAAAAGTGAGTTTGGACGAAATAACCTCTAAAGACTGACAGTATTAGTAATTGATACAAGAATTGGTCACTAAGGGAAGATCAGATGGCTTACCTCGTCGTTACGGAACAAAGCGGGCTTCCAAAGCACTTCAACATTTGGAAGCGACTTACCAGCTTGGGCTCGAGCGTCGATGCCGATATCAAACTGCCACAACACGTCGACAAAATCGCAGCCTACATCAGCCAAGCGATCAACAGCTACACCCTGATCATTCCTCCCGACAAACCTCGTGCGTATGTTGGCAACCAGCAAGTCGGCAAACTTGAACTTCATGAAGGTGATGAGTTTCGTCTTGGCGACATCACCGTTTCATTTTTCTTAGGTGAAATGCCGAAAGCAGAAACCGATTTCCCAAACGCTGAATCAGACGCAGTGCTTGCTTATCGTCGCATGCTCGATTTTTCGCAGCGCATTGCGCAGGAAAAAGACATCGATGCGCTTTTGGCTACCCTGCTCAGAGAGATCACCCATCTCACCGGCGCTGAACATGGCTTCTTAGTGCTCATCGAAGATGGCAAACCAAAAGTCAAAGTGCAAGAGCCTCACGATAACGACAATCCGCTTGCACAAATTGGGCCCATGAGTGACTCCATCGTCAAAAAGGTCATTGAAAAGCGTGAAGCCATCGTCATCAGCGATGCACTTCACGATCAAGAGTTTTCGTCGTCGCTATCCGTAATTAACTATCGCTTAACGTCGGTCATGTGCACACCGCTCACGTATCAAGGGCACACGTTTGGCGCGATCTACGTCGGCAACAACTCGTTCGTCAACGCATTTACTAAAAAGAGCCTCGAGCTCATGACCATCTATTCGAGCCAAGCCGCGGTGCTCGTGCAAAATGCGCTACACATCAACGCGCTCAAGAAACGCACTAAGAAATTGCAAGAAAGCCTCGAGCTCACCAAATTTGGTGGTATCATCGGTGGCTGCCAAGGCATGCAGGCGGTGTTTCAGCAAGTTGAGAAGGTCGCGCATACCGACATTAGCGTCTTGATTGTCGGCGAGACCGGAACCGGTAAGGAGCTCATCGCGCGCGAGCTGCACAATCGATCGCTGCGCAAAGACGGCCCTTTCGTTGTCATTAACTGCGGTGCCATCCCTGAGAACCTGCTTGAGAGTGAACTTTTTGGCCACGTGCGCGGCGCGTTTACGGGCGCTACACAAAGTCGCATCGGCAAATTTCAAGCAGCCAATAATGGCACGCTTTTTCTCGACGAAATCGGCGAAATGCCGCTTCATCTTCAAGTAAAACTCTTGCGCGCGCTGCAAGAATACAAAATCACTAAAGTCGGCGACAACAAGAGCGAGAGCGTCAATATTAGAGTGGTCGCTGCAACCAATCGCGATCTTGCCCTCATGGTGCGCAGCAACGAATTTCGCGAGGACCTCTACTATCGCCTCAACGTCGTACAAATTACTGTGCCACCGCTTAGGGAGCGTGGCAACGACGTTTTGGTTATCGCCAATTTTTTCTTGCAAAAGTATGCGAAGATTTATGGCAAAGACGTCATTGGTCTCGAGGAAGAAACGCAAAATGCACTGTTGAATTATCATTGGCCCGGCAACGTGCGCCAATTGGAAAATCGTATGCGACGCGCGATCGTTATGTGCGATCACAATCGCATCACACCAACTGATTTGGATATTAGAGCTGAGACAACATCTAAAGTCATGCCACTTGCCGATGCACTGGAACGCTTTCGCTCGCGCTACATCACCGAGAGCCTTGAGCGCAATGCCGGCAATCGCACCAAAACGGCGAGTGAACTTGGCGTCGATCCACGAACCATCTTTCGCCATTTGGAAAGCAAAAAGCGAAGCCAAGAGGAAGATACCGAGTTTTGATTTCTCAACGAGAAAAAAAGTATTGTGATGCGCGGGGGCTCCATGAGAATTTTTTACCCAATGCTGGCATGCTTTTTGCATGTTTGGTTGAGTGGGTGCATGGATTATGTGAAAGTGGAGGAGGCTTCCATGTTGGGCGATACCTTTCGCTTCCCTCCAACAATCGACGCGAAACATCTGAGTCCGCATCCGTCACGTCTTGTTGATGCCATCAGCGTTGGTAAAAATTGCAAGGGGCAACTCTTTAAAGTACCACCGATCGAAGATCGCAACCGAAAAGATCGCCTTTACTATCTTTGGTTCATCGACAACAAACTTGCATGGCCTCAGTCGATCATCGAGCCTGAATATCGCAACGACGCCATCATCACGCTAAACATTGACGAGCAGTTTCTTCTTTCCCACTTCGAAACCAAGATTCCTCACGATTTTTTCTCTCGCCAGCACGTCATCGATTTCATTGTCTCGGACGTGGAGTACACGATACCCGAGAGTCGGTACATTGATAATGCAAAAGCAAATGAGAAAGAGCACAGCGACTATGTCTATTGGATCGTCAGTTTCAGCAACGATCCCTGCTAGACGACCGCTGTCACTATTGATGCCTTTGCATCAAGTCGTGAGCGGCCTAATGCTTACTGCCATGTTGATGCATAGCGGCTGTGAAACAAAAGATGCTCCGAGTTCCCCGACGTCAAAAATTGATCAAGCCTGCGGTAGTCTCTGCGATAACGGTCGATTCAAAAAATTCTCCGGCCAAGCGATCCACCTTGAAGTCGAGTCTCCCGGCGAAGAAGCCCAAGTTTTTTACAATGTCGATCCTTCGCAACTGATGACGCAAGCCATTTCGTTAAATAAGATCGTTCGCATTAGTGGCTTTGCACTTCCCGCCAACATGGTGCCAGCAGCGACGACGGATAGCAGCAATCACGACAAGCCAGACGCGTTCGCCGACATTCTTGCCATACCAACTGTCAATCGGATCAGCTTTTTGTCGCCAAGAATCCCCACGATGAAATCTCGCTTACAAACCGACGCTGGATTTGCCATCGATCTCTTGGCGGGGCTCTCATACACGTTGATCTTAAACCCCGCGGGCGAAAAAGGCCGCGCGCCCATCCATCTCAATGCAGGCGTGATTACCAGCGACAATCACCTAGACTTTGTGATGAATAGCAACCCGCATAAATTAACGGGCCGCGTCGTATTCGACGAAACATCATTTACCGATTCTAATGTTCGCCCGCGTATGCGTGCACGGCTCATGCTTGGATCTCGTTTGGTGTCGTCGGTAAATGAGATCGATGCAGTCGGTGTTTTTTCCTTGGAAGTATCAAAGCCACTCTTTAAAGATGCCGAAAATCAACCACTCAATCTCATTGTTGAGCCGCTCGACGAAGAAACGGCATTGCCTCGCATCAAACACAAGCTCGATCTTGAAATGATCAATACAGATTTTGAGGTCGGTGATATCAATGTTGGTACGCTCAAAAAACCCATTGCGGTAACGTTTGACGTGCACGGACGCGATGATTCGCCAATCAGCGACGCAATGCTTTTCTTGCGCGCTCCCATTGGGGCGGGTACGGCCGTGGTGAAAAAGCAAGCCAACAAATCAGGCTCAACCAAGTTCACCCATCTCTACGAGGGTAAATACGACGTCGCCGTTATTCCTCCGGTTGATAGTCAATACGCCATGCGCGTGATCAAGAACGTTGATTTTGATTCGCAACAGAGTATTCAAATATCCATTGATCTTGACAAACGCGAAGGCCTCATCGCCCATGTTCTCAGTCCGCTTGGACAAAAAGTGAGTGGCGCACAGATTCAATTTTCGCGCATCGGCGAGCTCGGCAATTTCGCAACCGAAGACATTTACGACGACAATCTCTTTAAATTAATCGCAAGCACCAATGACGAGGGCCGTATTTGCAATCGCAAATTCGGCTTCAACACCGCCGACAAAAATCAGTGCACCGCGCTCTTGCTCGACGATGGAACCTATCTCGCTCACATTATTCCTCCGGCTGGAACGGAACTCGCCCACAAATGGATTACGTTTAATTTTCCTGAAAAAAATGAACTTTCGATAACGCTCGATCAACCAGAAATTCTCGCCGGACAAATCCTAAAACCCGATGGCAAATCTGCCGCAGCCAACGCCTACGTCACGGTTTATCTCGCTGAAACCAATATGCACAATCAACCAAAAATGATTGGTAATGCGATCACCGACCAAAATGGATTTTTTCGCGCGCTTGTCTCGGCACCATAAAAACAGCTTTTGAAACAAATACCTTAAGCTCGTGTACGGAAGCACACTTGCCTAATCAAACCTGCGAACTATACTTGGCAAGTAGTGTGCACAGCTTAACCCAAGGCTCAACTATCCTTCGGAGGCCCAGGTGACGGGACAAAAACCACACCCTGACACAATCCCCACCAATTTGCCCAGCGAACTACCGATCTTGCCACTGCGCAATAGTGTGTTCTTTCCTGGCGCGGTTATGCCCCTTACAATCGGTCGAACCAAAACGATCCGATTGATCGAGGAAGCGACGAAGGAAAAAAGCCTCTTGGGGATCATTACCCAACGCGCTCCTGAAATCGACGATCCAAGTCTCGACGACATGTACCAAGTTGGTACTGCCGCGCGCATCATCAAGCTTGCGCGTGCCGGCAAAGACGGTTTCAACATCGTCGTCGAAGGCGTTTGCCGTTTCAAAGTCGACGAATTTACCCAAACCGATCCGTTCTTCACGGCGCGCATTTCGTCGCTTATCGACGAGGGAGCGAGCGACGTAGAGGTTGAAGCGTTGTCGCTCAATTTGCGAAACACAGCTCGCGAAGTAATCGATCTCTTGCCGGAAATTCCCGTGATGGCGAAGCAACTCCTCGATTCCATCACCGCACCCGGTCACCTCGCGGATTTGATTACCGCGAATATTGACGCAACCATTGAAGAGAAACAAGATGTTCTCGAGGCGGTTGCGCTGAAGAAACGCCTGGTGAAAGTTCTTGAATTGCTCAATCGACAGTTTGAAGTGCTTAAGCTTTCGAATAAGATCAACACCCAAGTCAAAGGTGAGATGAGCAAGACGCAGCGAGAATACTATTTGCGCCAACAACTCAAGGCGATTCGTGAAGAACTCGGCGACAAAGACGATGAAGAAAGTGGCCTCGAAGAGCTGAAGAAACGCCTTAAAGATGCGAATCTCCCTGAAGAAGCTGAGAAAGCTGCAAAGCGCGAGATAAAGCGCATGAGCAACATGCAGCCAAGCCAAGCGGAATATACTGTCGCACGCACGTATCTCGACTGGCTTGCCGATCTGCCGTGGGCCAAATCGAGCAAAGATAATCTCAATCTTGATAATGCAAAGCGCATTCTCGACGACGATCACTACGGTCTGGAACGCATTAAAAAGCGCATCATCGAGTACTTGGCCGTACGCAAACTTAAAGATGATATGAAGGGGCCGATCTTATGCTTCTTGGGACCTCCGGGCGTTGGTAAGACGTCACTCGGTCGCTCGATCGCGAATTCGCTCGGCAGAAAATTCCATCGCATGTCGCTCGGTGGTGTGCGTGACGAAGCGGAAATTCGTGGACATCGTCGTACCTACATCGGCGCGCTTCCCGGTCGTATCATTCAGGGCATGAAGAAATCCGGCACCAACAATCCGGTGTTTCTCCTCGACGAAATCGACAAGCTAGGCCACGACTTCCGTGGCGATCCTTCATCGGCATTGCTAGAAGTGTTAGACCCCGAACAAAACAGCACGTTCAGCGATCACTATCTCGACGTGCCGTTTGATCTGTCGAAGGTTTTGTTTATTGCAACGGCCAACGAAACCGATACGATCCCTGCTGCGCTCAAAGACCGAATGGAAGTCATCGAATTACCAGGCTACACCTTCGAAGAAAAACTCAACATTGCAAAGCAACATTTGATACCGAAGCAAATTCTTGCGCACGGTATCACCAAGGACAATATCGAAATCCCCGACGACACAATTCTCATGCTCGCGCATGGCTATACGCGTGAAGCGGGCGTGCGTAACCTCGAACGTGAAATCGCGTCGGTGTGCCGATATGTTGCTGTCTTGGTCGCTAAGTGGAGTCAAGAGCCACAAGAGAAGCCGCTTAAGAAGGTCTTGATCGATCGGGCAACGCTTGAGAAGATTCTTGGCCCCGAACGTTTTTATAACGAATCCGCTGAACGCACGTCGATACCGGGTATAGCGACTGGTCTTGCGTGGACGGCCGCTGGTGGTGATCTCTTGTTTATCGAAGCGACGAGAATGAGTGGTAAGGGCTCACTGATCCTCACCGGTAAACTCGGTGAGGTCATGAAAGAATCGGCACAAGCTGCACTCTCGTGGGTGCGAAGCCGTGCGTCGGATTTGTCGCTCGCCCCAAACACCGACATCAACTTTCTCGAGAAGACCGATATCCATATTCACTTTCCTGCAGGCGCAATTCCGAAAGATGGGCCTTCTGCTGGTGTGACGATCATCACGGCATTAGTTTCATTGCTCACCGGTCGACGAGCAAAAGCGAATGTGGCGATGACGGGTGAAGTCACCCTTCGTGGTTTGGTATTGCCGGTTGGCGGTATCAAAGAGAAGGTCCTCGCTGCCCATCGTGCAGGCATCAAGCAAGTGATCATGCCGGCGCGCAATCAGAAAGACCTCGACGAAATTCCGAAAAATGTTCGCGCTGAAATCAAGTTCATCTTTGCGAAGAACGTGGATGAGGTGCTCGATGCGGCGTTAGTACCAGACAAAAGCAAGAAGAAAGAAGTTACCAAATTGCCTTCTCAAGAAGAAGCTGCCGCATAAAAAAATCGCCTGCCCTGTTATTAAATTATGAGGTTCATGTACAGGGCATTTTCATGCCTTACGTCTTTGGGACTGTGGTTCTTTGGAGATGTAGCGCTTTCGTTAAGTAAATCGCCACAACAGGGCGATTTGTTTTCTGCAACGTTTATTGTCAACGACAAACAACAACATAAGCACCATCTCGACAAACGATCGACCATGTTGTGGAACCACGCTGTGGCACGCATCGCCGTTGGCGACGAGCGCGCGGCACTATCAGCCTTCACGGAACTATTGCGGCAAAAGCCGGACTTCTATCCGAGCACCGACACGCCGCCAAAAATCATGACGCCATTTCACCAAGCCCGACGACAATTTCTTACCGAGCAACATGCGCGCAATAATTTTAGAGCGATCGTCGTTGACCAAGCTGCGCGAGACGGCAGAATTCGCCTCACTATTGGCGCTGACGATGCCCTTTTGGCCTTAGTCACCGAAATTGCCGTCCACATCAAAACCCGAAGCCAAAGCACGTTTCGCTCGGTGAACCTAAAGCCAACAACGGCGCGTTCAACAACATTGCTGCTCGACTTTGCTTATCCGATGAGTGACGACGAGCATCTTGATTACTACATTGACTTTGTTGGCAACTTCAATGAATCCTTCTACGCTATTGGTTCAGCAACCGCGCCACGCTTTCTCAACGTGGAGGAAATCGATACCGCGCCCGAAGTTATCGTTAGATCGTCGAGCGCCATTACGCAGCTAAAATCAGGCTGGCCCATCGTGATAAGTGCCGCGCTCGCCGTTGCGGGTGCGCTCACTTACGGTTTACTCAAAATCAATCTCTAAGAAACGTACCCACCGAGTGCATCGTTGCACTCACGGCTCTCAAGTTTCTTATTGAGTGCTGCTTTCTCTTCGTTCGTGAGCGTCTTCACCCGTTGCCATGCACGCGCTTTCTTAGTGGGCAAGCCCGCGATCTCTTGATCGGGTTTAAAGATGATGAGACATGACGATTTCAGTGATTCGCGCTGCGTAAAATATGGCGCCAATTCATCCTTGCGTTCGCTTCGGCACGTGCTGATGACATTGCTGTTCTTTTGCATGCGATCGTTAAGAAGTGCTTTTATGCGCGACTTCTTTTCGCTGTTATCGAGCGCGCTATCGGATTTGATACTACTGACCGTCGCTTTGTCCTTGACGCTCAAACTTGGTGCCACACCGCAGATACCCATCATGCCTTTTCTCAGGGTTGAACGCGCATTGATAAATTTTTTCAGATTGGCCATGGCCGTCTCACTAAGAAAGTCATGGCCACTGCGCAATAACCAAACGAAGCTAAGCATCTCGGCATTTTGGTCAAAAAGCACGTCGTCGATAGTAAGCGAAGATTCCTTGATAGCAGTGTCAATCTTCTTTTCCAAAAGAGCATCGGGTAAACATGCGGTGAACGATACTACAGCGACGATAATAATGAGGAGGCGCATAATACACTCCTTTATTGGGTATTGGGTGTACCTAGCAACCATCTACATGCAGAGCAAAAACAAAGACCGTCGTCTGGTCGACGTTATAGACCCGCAGTTTTGAGGCGCACCGCGTGATCGTAGAACATTGTCTGCGCCCATTCTCGTTGTTCGTGCGTGAGGGTACCGAGTACGCCACCGACGGGAACCAGATGGTGTCCATCATGCGCGCCGAGCCATTTGCCAAATTTCATTGAGCAGCGTGCTACAAGACCATCGTTTTCTTCGTCATCCCAAAACACGCTTCCAGTCCAACGCAGGAGTCTTCCGACGAGATCGTGATAAAGCCGCCCGGGTATCGTCGAGGTTCCCCACGAATAGAGCCTGCGACCATAGTATTCGTGAGCACCATCGGAGCAGTAGTGGTCGCCAAGGCCTATGGAATATTCTTGATTGAAAGACGCAATACCGTCTGTGGTGAGGCCGACAAGCGCACGTTCAATATCTTGCGCATAAAATGTCCCCGACAGAAGGCCAATGGTATGGCCCAAGGCTTCACCGAGAGTAAGCAGGAAAAGGCGTGCCCATCGATTCCGCGTCATCGTATCATGCAAATAGTCCGCAACTTTTGAGCCATGATGTGGCGAGCCGATGGTGGTTACCGACGCAACGAGATCGGGATAGGTTTCAAGAACATATCGTGAATCCAAACCGCCGTGGCTGTGGCCAATCAGGTTATAGCGTTGATGTCCCCACGCTTGGAGCTGTTCGCGCAGGTCTTCTCCTCGAGACTCGATGGTATTCGCTTGGCTCACGTCGGCAATATACACGGTAGCACCGTGATAACGCAGTATCTCGGGAATGTCGCCAAAATAGCGCACAAGCCACGACATGCCGTCGCCAAAACCCAAAAAGCCGTGGATAAGAACAATCGGATATTTAGTTTTGGTTTCCTCAACCGCTGCTCCACCTAAGGACCACAAGCACAGGATCAACACCGCAACGACGCCGCTCTTTCTTTGCATAATAGTTCTCGTGAAATTCTCCGCAATTAAAATTCTATATCGGGATGCGCACAATTTTGATCGCATAATTGTCGAGACAACAGCGAAAAACATCCAATAAAAATGCCGCTCGTGGGAGCGGCGGATCGGTCTGCAATTTCTTTTCCTGCCTAGTGAACTTTAAATCGTCGAGGGATGAAGCGTTTTTCTTTCTTGGTTTCGAGGAGAAGCGTTTCTAGAATGACAGCGATTTCTTTTGGACGGAAAGGTTTTCGTAGAACGGCGGAGTCGTCATCAAAGGGAACTGCGGAATTTCCTGCGCTGAACAAAATGACAGGAATGTTGATGCCAAGCTTTCTCAGTTGCTGCATGGTTTTGTGCCCGTCGAGTTCGGGCATGTCCAGGTCGAGTAAAATCACATCGGGATGAATCAGACAGGCAAGG
>CAZRSD010000010.1:12427-17323 GCA_964602645.1 uncultured Myxococcales bacterium | reverse complement strand
AGTGGCGATATACTGAAGAGGATGCCCATCGGCGAAACCAACTCAGGCGTGAGTACGCACATGAAGAACAAGAAACCGGTGACACCAAGAACCAATGGGGTCATGAGTGCCGCAAAGCGCCATCCGAGTTTTCTCACCAAGATGGAACCAACGAAGATCGAGATGATCGTGGCAATTCCGGTTGAGCCTGAGAGATAACCCATGAACGCGGTGTATTCGTTACCCGTCGTGAACTGACGGCCAACTTGCCCCTTCCACGTTACTTCAACGAGGTTGATAGTGACGCCGTAGCAAATCACGAGGAGGGCGATCAAACCAAGATACTTTGACTTGATGAGGAATTTGATACCTTCCATTACCGACATCTTAAGTTTGGTCTTCTTCGGCTTGCTTTTGCGCTCAGCAGCGACAGCTTCGAGGTAGGTATCGGTGAAAACGTGCTTATTAAGATAGTAATAGATGGCCAAAACGATAAGGCCACAGATCGTCAACACGACGGTCAAATAGTTGATCGACATGCCCCAAGGATCGACACCTTCGGGAAGGCCTTCTTGCACTTGCGACAATCGATTAACGACCACACCGGAAAATGCCACGAACACGTTCGCGATGAGGTAGAAGTGCGCATAGAAACGCTTTGCTTCACTAATACGAATCACATCGTTAGCAAATTGCCAGAACATCAATGATGAGACTGCAGCGCCCCATAGTTCTGACATGGTGTAGAACAAGGAAAAGGTCCACACGCGATACACGTCGACAAGACCTTTAAATCCTGCTGGCAACATCGCCTGCAATGCATCAGCACTTTCTTTCGGATGCAAAAAGCCGTGCAATGGATAGAGCACGGTTGCAAACAACACGAAGAATGCAATGAAGCCACCGACGATGGTGTAGAAGAGCGCTTGCTTGCTCAAGATGCTGGCGAGCTTCGCGTAGATGAAGAAGAACACAATAGCGGCGGGAAGTACTAAGCTTCCCTTCAAGTATGGAATAATCTCTGAAGAGCCGGTGGCCGTTACAACCAAGCCATCTTTTACGTTACGCGCGACGGTATAGTTGAAGAGAATCAATCCAACCATCGACGCCATCGGGAGCCAAATCTTATGTTCTTTGCCGTAAATTGGCCACAGTAAGTCCCTTGCCTTGGCGGCAAACGATGACGATTTTTCTGTTTGGTTCATAGAATTACCTATTTCATCTTATATATTTTCATTTCTGCTACTCAATCAATAGCTCGGCCTATATACCATGTGATAAAAACAGCGCTAGTAGAAATATTGTAGATTTTGTGGGGGCCCCCAGCAACAAAACACCTAATAATCCAGGTTTTTTTGATTGTTACTAAGATCTCGGAAAATTATGCATAAGGACTGGCTCTGCTCGATTTTGGCGTGATCTCTGTTCAAACCCCTGTGGGTTCTGCCTGCAGAGGAATAGACGGCATGCTGAGAAGGTTACGCAATGGGTTATCTGCTGTTCGCGGCGCGTTCTTGTTTCAGGTGGTCGCGACCATCACAAAAAATATGACTCACTAAGAAGCTTGTTGCTGAGGTAAGGCCCTAAAAAACTTTAGGCTCTTTATTCCAGGGACAAAAGAGATTAGAAAAATCCCATTCACGGTAATCATGAAATTCTGAGGGGAATACCATGGCGCCAACAAAATCGCCTCGTAAAACAGTTAGCAAGAGCCCACGATTGAAAACCGCTCATTCTGGCACCCGCAAAAAAGCACCTACGTCATCTTTGTTAAAGTCGCTCCCCGAGAGCGTGGAGCATATTGAAATTGTGCAACAAGTCGCGTGCGTTCTTGAAGAATTGCAAAAACGCGTGCTCGACGTGAAAGCTGAAGCGAGCAAAGAGCTCAAGAAGCTCATGAAGCTCTACGAAAATAACTACAAAGGTCTTGAGAAAAAAGTTCATCAAGTGACCTCCGAGGCTAAGAAGCAGGCGCAGACGAGCATGATTCAACTCTTGCAAAAATGGCATGAGCACAAAGAAAAATTGCCGGCGCCACTCGCTAAAGAAATTGAAAGGATCATCGCGCAGATCGGATCCAAAGTTGTTGCTCGACGCTCTTCGCCTAAGAAGGCTTCAGCCGCAAAACCGCGTTCCGCGAAAACCGCTGCCGCGAAACGTAAAACGCCATCGATGAAATCGTCGGCAAAATCAATTGCCGTACCAAAGCGCCGCGTGAAAGCTTCGACAGCGGCAGTACCTAAAGTAGTGCCAACTGCTCCTATCGAAGAATAACCTGCTGAATGAGGTCGCTATGCGCGCGTGGAAGATTGTTGGTGAATTCGGTCTTAATAGTCTAAAGCTCGTTGACATTGACAAGGCTCCAATCAAGACGCATGAAGTGCGCGTCGCGATGCGAGCCTGTTCACTCAATTTTCGCGACCTCATGGTTGCGAAGGGGCTTTATAATCCGCATCAGACCTTGCCACTCATTCCACTTTCCGATGGCGCAGGCGAAGTTGTTGAAGTGGGTGCCGACGTAAAAGGCCTTAAAGTTGGTGACAAAGTATGCGCCACATTCTCGCAAGACTGGTGTCACGGTATTGCAACGAATGAGACTTTTAAGGCCACCCTCGGCAGCCCTATCAACGGTACGCTTGCCGAATCGTGCGTTTTTAGTGAAGCCGGCCTCATCAAATTTCCCCAATTTTTGAGTTTCGAAGAAGCAGCGACGTTGCCCTGTGCCGCAGTAACCGCGTTCAATGCGCTTGCGCTGCAAGCGTCGCTCAAGCCTGGGGATACGGTTTTGATCGAGGGTACCGGCGGTGTGTCGCTCTTTGCATTGCAGTTTGCCAAGGCTTTTGGCCTTAAAGCGATAGTGATTTCGAGTTCGAACGACAAACTTAAAAGAGCGCAGGCGTTGCATGAATGTAAAACCATCAACTATGCCGAAAATCAAAATTGGCAGGCGGCGGTGCTCGACCTCACAGCTGGTCGCGGTGTTGATGCGGTTGTCGAGGTCGGTGGTGCAAAGACCATCAATAAGGCCATAGCGTCGGTGAGGCGGGGCGGTGTTGTTTCAGTGATCGGCATCTTGAGCGGTCTTAGCGAAGCGATCGATTTGCGGCCTATTCTCATGAATAATATTCGCATACAAGGTATCTTTGTCGGCGCAAAAACGGTATTTTCCGCAATGAATCGTGTTGTGGAGCATGGAGAGATCCGTCCGGTCATTGACCGAGTTTTTGATTTTCACGAGGCAAAAGACGCGTTTTCATATTTAGAAAGTGCCCAGCATTTTGGTAAGGTCTGCATCAGGGTAAAATAATGTACAACGAATTTTTTACCGATACGCCCGTGGATCTAAAATCACAACTTTATTTTTTGCTTGAACGCTATGCGCTCGAATATCGCGACGTGAGGTTGGCGAGTGGCCAAACGAGCAATATCTACATTGATTGCCGCCAGGTCTATTTTCGCGGTGAAGCTCAGTTTTTGATCGGCGAGCTGTTTCTTAAAAAGATGCTCGACGTTGAGGCGTTGAGCAATGAATTTGATGCATGCGGTGGCATGGCTATGGGCTCGATCCCACTCTCATGCGCGTTATCTGCGGCAGCATTGAGACGCGGGCGCGAACTACCGGGCTTTGCCGTGCGCAACCAAACGAAAGATCATGGCATGGGCTCGATCATTGAAGGCAATAAATGTCTCACGCCAAAAAATCGCATTCTTATCCTTGAAGATGTGGTGACCACCGGCTCTTCAGCGCTCAAAGCTATCGAGCACTTGCGTAAAGTTGGCATGATTGTTGATACGATCTTTGCCATTGTTGATCGCGAACAAGGTGGTATGGAGCGCTTTCTGGCTGAAGGCATTAGGCTTCACGCCTTGTTTACGCTCAAGGATTTGATGAGGAATTCATAATGTGGATCGTGATGGACGAGCAATATCGCCGTGAAAAGGAGCAATTTCGCTTGAAAGATTGCTGCGAGGATTGTGCGCATTACTGCGCAGAACGAAACAAATGCGGTATGCTCTATCCGGTTGAGCCCCATCTTGAAAAGACCTTTAACAAAGCGCAAGACGGCGAACGAATCTATTTCTGCAAAATGTTTGAGGCACAGTAACCATGAAAAAGATCAGCACTGATAAAGCACCGGCTGCGGTTGGGCCTTACTCGCAAGCTATTGTTGCGCAAGGATTCGCCTTTATCTCAGGGCAAATCCCGCTCAATCCAGCGACGATGACGGTTCCGTCGAATGATGTCCGCGAACAAACAAAAGTAGTGTTGAGCAATTTAAAAGCGATTTTGGATGCAGCGGGCGCAATGACGCAATCGGTGGTGAGAACCACGGTGTATCTGAAGAGCATGAATGACTATGCGCTCGTAAACGAAGAGTATGAGCGATTTTTTGCCGAGCATAAGCCGGCGCGCGTGTGCGTAGAAGTTGCGCGACTGCCGCGCGATGTGCTTGTCGAGATCGACGCTATCGCTTCAGTTTAAAGGTAATAGCGAATGATGCTAGCGATGCCGAAGATCAAAAAGGATAGTGGCAACGCACGCTCCTCGTAGAATTCGAGTGAAATCACTGGGCCAAAAAGAAAGCGGATCTTGGTGAAGAGGGTTGCGAAGATCAGCAGCGTTGCGAGCGTGCCGATCAAGCTTAGGGAATCCACAGGGCGCATGAGCCAGACTTCGAGAGCGCTCTTCAAAAATACTTCGGCGATCAAGAGCAAGAAATAAAGCACTTCAAGAATAGCGGCGAGGTAGTGCAAGAGCATAGGCTCGAGCCCATATTCGATATTTTGAAAGGGCGCATGAAAGACTGAAGCCTTTTTCCGCTGCTGTGCGCACAAATAAAAAGTGCCGATGAGCGATAACAGAGCGAGACAAAAATGAATGAAGAGTCCGGTGATAGGCTGCAATGGCTCAAGTGC
>CAZRSD010000010.1:0-12417 GCA_964602645.1 uncultured Myxococcales bacterium | reverse complement strand
TGATCGCATTTGCGCCACGAAGTCGGAATTCGATCAGAAGGTCGTCGACAAAGAGGGGTTGCACACCAATTAAACCGTATAAGAAATGAAAAAATGGCATGGTAAAAATCGGGGTTACGAGGAGCGCGAAGCCTAAGACATCCGCGTCAGCGGGCGATCCGCGCGTGATGATAAGATAGTTTGCGGCGGCGATCGTAGCGACGATGAAGAGCGAAAGAAAAAACTGCTTGATGACCTTGTTGCGCTCTAGGAAATGACGCTGTCCCTGCATGAGGCACATGATGAGCAAAGGCAAAAGTCCCGCGGGTTTCATCTCAGTCTGACTCTTAGGACGGTTGAGCGCCCAACGAGCGCAAAAGTCGATGACAAGCGTCGACGTGATTACGAGGCCATACGCTCCCAGGGTTGTCACCATGTGCTCCTTTAAGTGGCCTTTGTGCCGGACACTAACCAATTTGGTTCAAGCTAAGTATACGAGTTTTCGGTAATGCTCATAAGAGAGGGCAGTAGCGAAAAGCTGCCGCGGGGAATCTGGTTTTGGTGCATGAATGACTAACTCTCTATTCCTCCCCCATTAGCCATTTCTGGAACGACCGTGGTGGGTGGGCTGATGGCGCTAATATCGAGCACCACAAGCCAAGCTGCTGGGTGCACAAGATCGCCAACCCGATCGAGTCCGCATTTGCTACGGTTAGCTCAGAAAGAAAACAACCAAGGGGAGCGGCAGCCCGCAAATGGTGGAAGCCATGACACTAAAACTGCTGTTAGACGTTCAAAAACGTTGAAACAAAATACGCGGCCGAGAACATCTGCACATTATGCTTCAGGGTGGGTATTTACAGAGACGGTGAACTCGTAGATACTCACCCTGTAAGGTTTGGGCTCAGGCATGATCAACAACTTTCTGCAGTGCCTCGAGCCGATTGTTATTCTCCTATTAAATGTAAATAATTGAGTTTGCCAAAAAAAATATGAAAACATTCCAACTATTGCCCTGTTTTGCTTTCCTAAATTTTTTGCTTACCATCGGCGGATGTGACGTCGGCGGCAATGGTCCTCAATCGCTTTCGTTACCCAACGAAGCAGAGCAGGAGCACCCCGCTCGTGTGCCACCGTTCAACCCGAATCCGCCGCAAGCTCTAAATGTTGCTCCGTCATCGATGATTTTCTTTGGCACGAGTAGTGTCGGTGGTATGAACGTTGTTCGTGAGCTGGTCGTATCAAATAGTGCTTCGACACCCATCAAAAAATTGAAGGTTTATTTTGAAAGCCAGACTGCTTTTGCTGTACAGGGTTCCGATGTCTGTGCCGAAATCAGTGCTTTTGGCAATTGCATAGTGCGCTTCGCATTTCTTCCGAAGGTCGCGGGAAACTTTGAAGAAATCGCAACCATTACCTATGAAAACAATGGGCGAAAGCAAAGTTCCATAGTTCGGCTCAAAGCCAACTCCGACGATACGACGCGTCTTGAAATCGACAACAATCTGTTTGGCACAAAGAAGTTAAGGTTAGGTGAAAAGGGGAAAATCAGCCTCAATATTGAAATGAAGGATGGCTTGGGTTTTGCAAGTGACTTTCAAATTGTTGGTAGTCCGAACTTCATCATGACCAAGGGGCCGAGCTCTTCCTGCCTCGGTAACAATTTATTCGTGCTTGGTTCATGCACCATTGAGCTTGAAACGAAAAACGTGCTTAGCACGCATGAAAGTATAAGCGAAAAATTAATTTTAAAATACAGGCTTAATAATGAGATCGACAAAGAATTTCATTTTTCGTTGAATGGCAAGTTTCAATTTTCAGGCCTTTACATCGGCAAACAAGATATTGGTCAAGTTAACATTGCGTCAGGCGTGGAATGGCCCATTAAGGTGAGGGTGGACAATCCAAGTGGAAGCAGCATTCCGTTCGCCAAGAGTATCGAATTAAACCAGGCTGCGCTTCCCCGCTACATAAAACTTGATGCAGACCCCACCAAATCAACCTGTCTTGCATTAGGGCTGTCTTTGTTGCCAGGGCAACACTGTGATTTTGTTTTGAATGCTAAACCCAAAAATGATGCCGTGCTGGCGGATGACATAAAAGTGACCTACAAGCCCGTGGATGCTTTAGGTCAGTCGTACTCGGATCAAGAGCTTTCCTTTAGACTAACTGGCAGTTTTAAGTTGTTGCCGGTGCTTAACCCTATTCCGCTTGGCCCTAGTGGTTCACCTAGTAAAGGCGGCGGTGGATCTCCCGCTTATCTAACGCTTTCGCCCGCAGACTTCGGTGCGAGAAAATTCGATAACGATAGTTTTGATGTCAAACTCGAGATTAAGAATACGAGCGTGTCTCTCAATGATCTCGCAAAGGGTTTTGTTATTGAGCGGCGTGACCAACTCAACAAAGCAAACGTTGTAGTTTGGCCGGCAACCTATTTCGTACAAAAGAGTAATTCTTCGACGTGCGGAATATTTGCTTTGACTGCCGGAAAAACATGCAACATAGTGTTGACTATTACACCTTATCAAACCGAAATCGATGCAATAAATGAACCCTTTGCCATTACCTACACCGATTTGCAGAACGCAAAACATGAATTTCTTTTTGACCTAAAAGGATCGTGGACCAGTAATCCACCACCGCCTACACAACTCTTATCTAATTATATTTTTAGTCTTGCAGATAGATATTATAAAAAGCCATATATAAACGATCCAACCGATTATGTTAGAAGGCTTATTAACGGACAGTCAATTCAAGTTAACAGACCAAATCACGCTTTCGCTCATGGCGCGCGTAAGTCAGCTTTGGCGCTGGACGCGATTCAGGTTCTTACCACTGCTGGCGCAGAAAGCTCGAATTGGATTGCTTACTTTAACAATCCATGGAGCCCTCAATATAATCAGTATTTTGTTCAACAGCTCTCTTTCGGCGCTTTGATGATGCGGACGGGCAGGTCTACCGAACGCAACGACGCCAAAATTTATACCGAGGATACGGCTAGAAGCGCCAAGTATTTTAAGCAAGAAGCCCCAAAAACAGGCTTGTTCCCGAATAATAAAGATATTGATGATTTTACGTTCGCGCTCGAAACGGTTGGCGACAAAGGTAAGTGTTTTGATACCAAGCCTCACCCAATGATACTTGGACAAACCATTGATGAGCATACAATAGCGCGCGGTTGTAGCTTTGACAGATTATATGTTTATAGGTTTCTATACGGGGTACACCACCTTGATTTACGGCGTGTTGCCGGTTTTGATAAAAACAGAATAGTGGGGCAGGTTGCTGCTTACTTCACTCTGTACTCAAATGATCCTTTAAACGACCCGCTGATAAAAAAACTCTGGGGCCGTTCCGGTAAGTATTTAAAAATTACTGGCGATCACGATATTGAAGATAACTCATCACCACCGTTTCGAGTTTATGGTGACATTTTTTATAAATTATCTAACGACATAAAGAGTATGCGCGAGACGGTTGAGGCACAGCAAAAAATACCGTTTTAAGTTTTGGTTATTTTATGGTTGAGTAATTAATATGAAATCTGGAATTAAAGTAGTAATCCTCGTTTTTTTAGTCGTGGCGGTCAACGCTTGTAGTGGCTCTCCATCAAGTTCTTCCGAAGACAGGAGCGGTGACCCAAGAAAGAAAAATTCATCTGCAGATCCTTCGTTTACCGACGCGCCGCAACTTGAAATTATTGGTGACGACTTGGGGACAGTAATTATCAATACTGCCAAAGTCGCAGAGATTGTTATCAAAAATGATAGCGTCCAGAATGTGAGCGACCTTGGTGTAGAACGCTTGGAATACCCATTTGCCTTTTCCGGGGGCGCTTTCCCGGGCCTCACTGGCACCTGCGGAAATTACCTCCGCTCAGGTGAAAGCTGCAGTATTGCCGTTGAGATTAGTTCCCGCGCGCTTGCAGGGAGCGTATCATCACCAGCGATGGTTGTTTATAAATTTCAAGGGATGAGATTTGAGATGCCGTTTTTTGTGAAGGCGCAATTCAGAGATCTTCCTGTGCTCATGACGGGAAACATTGATTTTGGTTCCATTGATGTTGGTAATCGCACCACCAAAAAACTAACACTCAAGAACCCTAGCATCAATGAGCAATTCACTAGCCTCACGATTACTCTGCCAGTCAACTCAAAGTTCACGATTAAAGCGCCGGCCTCTTGCAGTACCATTGAGGCGGCGGCGACATGCACTCTCGACGTCAGCACTACTCCTAAAGCGAGTGGCTACGTGAGCGAAATTTTCGAAATCGACTATGATGTGATGGGAACCAGGAAAAAGGTCCAGATACTCGTCTCTGCAAGTCCTACCAGTGTTACCGATCAAATCGAGGTAACACAGCCACA
The DNA here is from genome assembly GCA_964602645.1 of uncultured Myxococcales bacterium. Lineage (GTDB taxonomy): Bacteria > Myxococcota > UBA727 > UBA727 > JABDBI01. Next base: position 8,068 of record CAZRSD010000010.1, on the reverse strand, counting down.
AACGGTAAGTGTGACCCCTTACAATAAACCTGGCCTCATCACGCTCAGAGTCAATCAAAAAAATTATAATAGTCCTGAAAATATCCGCATCGGTAAAAAGGAACTTGCCAACAGTGGTTTTGCCCTGGATTCTGCGTCGGATTGTGCTGGTAAAACTTTGAATAGTTGGGGCTCTAAAACTTGTAATTTAGTGCTACGGACCTTGCAACCGTTAACACAAACACGAAATATTAAACAAGATATTACGCTGACCTATAACGCTGACAATTTTTCCAAGACCAAAAGAAAATACACATTCGCTATTAAAATGGATTTATCCATAAACACGCTAACGTCCTCTAATTCAAATTTGGGTCAGTTGCCTTTTAAACAGGGCGAAACTGTTCTCATCCCAATTATCGTCAATAACCCGCCGTCGTCGAGTATCGCCCAAGCACATTCGTTGCAACTTTTTGACAAGCCAGGTGCGGCTGCATCACCCGTTCCCTATGTCGTGGATCCGACATCAACATGTTTGGCCAAGAAATCATCGAGCCCGCTCACCGCGGGGCAGCAATGTACCTTCGTGTTGCGTGCAACTCCTGCATCGGTTGGCCCGTTCAATCGCGATTTTATCGTAACCTACGTTGACGGCAGTAATAATGTCTTGCAGATGCCGATTACCGCGACCGGAAATTTTGAGAAAATCGGGGTCCAAAATGCTGGCGTGACAGCGATATCAGATTCGCAATTTGGTCCGATTGTCGTTAACAACGGTTCATATTTTGATGTGACCTTAACTGTGACGAACACCGATAAGGTTGTAACGCTGACGGCACTTGACCTGCACCGTTACGATGATTCCGGAACCAAGCTGATTAACTGGCAACCCTATTTCATTCAAAAACATGCGTCATCAACCTGTCCCACGGCTGCTCTCAAACCTAATGGGTCATGCACCTTTGTGCTGCGAGTAACGCCTGACCCAAAGGATCCAATTAATTTGGATCGAAAATTTGCAATTGGCTATCAGAAGAGTTCGTCGCTACAAGCCGAAATACACGACTTCCCGATCAAAGGAACATGGAACATTTTGTTTGCTGGCGGGCAGCTCCTCAGCCAGATCAATCTCACGCCACCCGTCGTGAAAGACGGAACGCAATTGGCTCACGAATATTTTTCGTATGAAAAACGCATTCTCGTACCTCTAACCAAACCGTATCCGGCACAGTATCCCGAATGGGTGTGGAAACTTCTCACGGTTTTTGGCAATACTTATACTTTTTCGCCCCCGTCTAACTTACTTAAGCATGTTCCCTGGGTTTTTAAGAGCACCCCAGAAAGCGCTATCGTAAAACTCAAAGATATTGTGCCCGATAGAATCATCGATCCCACAACGGGTAAATCCTATGTGAAGCTTTACCATGGGACCACATCGGAAAATTTAAATATTTTCAACGTGGGTTCTGGTGCCATTCGCTTTGACGTTGCGGAAATAACAGCTCTCGGTGACGGCTTTTATCTGGCTGGTAATGCGAACGAATCCAAAGCCTACGCGTGCCAACGCTATAGGCAGAGAAAAGCCACTAATCCAAATGGCTTTCAAGCAATTCTTTTGGTAGTGGGAGTCGAGGAAAATGATGTTATCAGTGGACAGCTGACATTCTCGGAACTGTCGACGAGTAAAGCCCAAGCTAAGGCTGGCGGCCCTGTGGCAGGTGACCCATTAAATCCTTCGGTGCATTTCAGACGAAATAATAACGGCATGCCTAATCAGTTTGTGTTCTTTTCAAATGTGAAACCATATCTTAAGATCTTTGAAATTATCAAACTTGGAAGCGGCTTTGGCATGGCGACGAGCGTTGGAACGAACGCACCTTATTATGATGCTGATGGGCTTCCTGTCGATGACACGAGACCGGACGTGAATCCTAATTACCGGTGTACTTATTAGGTTTTGTTGGGTGGTGCCGTAAATTTGTTGAGCCAATTTTTCTCGCGCCTTCTACAACGAATTTAGTTTTTTGAGAACGAGATTCGCGGGAAGGCCGAAATCATGTCTCAAGCCGTACAATTTGATAAGGGTTAAGGACTATGCCGCTCATAAGCGACAACAGCTCTAACCCGCTATTTTGACGGCGCAGCTTTGGGCGCATCCTTTGGCTCAGCCTTTGCCGGTTCTGCTTGAGCATTGGTATTTGACGATGGCAGACCATTTGGCGCGCCTTTTAACTTGAGCTTCGTCGCTGGCGCCTTTGGTTGAGGCGCATCGCCTTTCGTTGCGCATTCTATGTTAGGCATAGGCTGCACGTGTACGCCCGCAGGCTTGACGAAAACGAAGACACGTTCCGGTATTTTGGGATTGGTTTTCCAGTCGATAAATTTGAAATGATTCTTGCCGCCACTTGGATCTTCGACGATAGACTCAACGACCCTGCCATCTTTCGTTGCACCGAGCGATATCTTTTTGACTGGAGCATTCGCTTCTTTGGGAAGCAAACTTAACCACGATAGCGTTTTGTTTGCATTCTCTTCGTCAAACGCAACGACGGTAAATGAATCTTTGAGATTACCCGTGCCCAAGAGAAAGGCGACCGACGCTGACAACGTGTCTTTGTCGTAGCAATCATGGGTATAGGCAATTTTGTCGCTGATCGAATAGAACGTAAATTTGTTGCGGTTGATGAAGAATTTTTTCTGCCGATCTTTTGGCTCCTGATAGTTCCACATCATGCTGCCCGACGTTTTGTTATACGCAACGTTGCCTTTTGAATTGTTTGCGCTCTCGGGTCCCGACAAAAATGGATGACGATAGGTTTGCTCGAAGTTGAATGTCGCCGAGCGTGTTTGGTTGTATTGCTTTTGAATCGCGTTGGCTAATTTCATAAGTTCAGCCAATTTGGCGGCTTCAGCGACGTCGGGTTTTGCTTCTGGCTTTTTCGTGGCTTTCGCGGGCGCTTTCTGTGTCGCTACGGGCGCAGCACTTGGCTCACCGACTGCGTTTGCCGTGAGTGAAATTATCATCGCGAAAGCTAACTTCACCATGAAGAATCTTTGCATGGTGTCCTCCCAAAATCGAATGGCGGTTCACGCTATCATTGGTCGGATCGAGGTTCAATATGTTCGCGACGAGTCATTGCGATAGTCGCAAATGCATATTGTGCCTCGCGGATGGCAGCTGGTTTTTGCGCCGTGACGCGCACGTGTACAAGCTTGGGAAAATGCTCGAGCAGATCCAGCGCTAAACGGTAAACTAGGTGTTCAAGGAGTTGTGGTTTATTATTGGATATGAAATCGCCGATTAGTTTTTCGCCGCGTTTGCGAATTAATTGATTACTCGCCGGCAAACCAACAACTAATACCGTGATGGGTTGTGGCTCGACGCGTTCGATGTCATTGACGCCGAGGATGGTAACAAATTGCAGCGTCAAAACCTCGTGCGGAGCGTCGGTAGGGGAGAGTTTTTGGCCGTGGTGTTCTGTTCTACTATTGGGTTGCATATTAGCCCGAGTACGGTACATCGATAACGCACAAAGAAGCGGTTTTTGGCGGTAAGCATGAGCTCCGATCTCGATTTTCATGATACCAATATGAGTGCAAATGGCAACGACTGGAAATGGCGATTGTTAAAACGCCTCGCGTTTTCATTCGATGCGGAGCATATGCACGAGACGACCATCATCCTTCTTAAACTCAAATCGCATTTTGCCAAAAACGATCTTGATCCCCACAATCTCGCGCGCGATCCGGTGTTTTCAAAAAGCCTCTTTGGGCTCAACTTTCCAAATCCCGTGGGTTTGGCTGCCGGTTTTGACGTCGACGCAGAGGCGCTTCCTGCATTGCAACTCTTTGGCTTTGGCTTCATTGAAGTAGGCGGCATCACCGAGCATCCGCAGCCGGGCAATCGCAAGCCGCGCATTTTCCGCTTGCCCACCGACAAAGCAATAATAAATCGTCTCAACTTCTACAACAAAGGCGTTCAGCGGCTGCGAAAAAATCTCATCGCGCTTAAAGAAAAGAATCGGTTGTACATTCCCGTGGGCGTTAATCTCGGCAAATCGAATTTTTCATCGCTGGACGACGTTCCACAGGAATATTTGCGAACCTTTAGTCAGATTTGCGATGTCGCTGATTATGTGACTATCAACGTTTCGTGCCCGAATACCGAAGGGTTGAGTCGCTATCAAACAGCACAAAGTCTTGGCGCTTTGCTCGACACTGTGTGCAATCTCAACGAAACACTGAATCGCCGCGTGCCGCTCTTTTTAAAACTTGGACCTGATCTTTCGAACGAAGAAGCCATGGCGTGTGCTGAAATAGCCCTCGACTATCGGCTCGCGGGTCTCGTGATTTCCAACACGACGAGTAAACGCACAGGCTTATCCACGACGATTGACTATGGCGCAGGCGGCCTGTCAGGTCGCCCATTGTTTGAACGCAGTACGCAGTTATTGCGTTGTGTTGCCAAAGACTACGGTGAAAAACTTGTGTTGATCGGATCGGGTGGCATCATGGACGGCGCGAAGGCGCTTGCGAAATTAAATGCTGGAGCTGACTTATTGCAGGTTTATACCGGTTTTATTTACGGAGGGCCGTCGTTTATCAACAGCATTCTGAGTTATTTGAGGGCTTATTACTATTGATTAGCGGTCTCCAAATTCACGAAACGAAAATAAATTTTAGCGGTTTGATCGCGAGCGGGCCTTTTCGGCATTGCCTTATTTGTTCTCCCATGACAATTAATAGTATCCGTAAAATTTTGCATTGGCTTGCTTCCATCGGATGGTCTCTCGGTCGTGCTTGCAAAACGGGACGAGGATCATGCGAGAAAAAAATTACTAGTAAAGATACAATGGCGAGGTTGTCTGTAAATTGGCGAATAGTAACCGTGAGCATTTAGTGTTTGGCTCATTTCTATGTCTCGGAGCGGGTCGTGTTTAGTAAATTCTCAGGCATGTTTGGCGTTGGCCTTGCCATAGACTTAGGTACCGCAAACACCCTCGTACACGTGCAAGGGCAAGGCGTGGTGCTCAACGAACCAAGCGTTGTCGCTATTGTTAAAGATGCTGGCCAAAATAAAATTCTCGCCGTTGGTCGCGATGCAAAAGAAATGCTTGGTAAAACGCCGGGCAATATTGTCGCTATTAGACCCATGCGTGATGGTGTTATTGCCGACTTCGACGTGACACAGGAAATGATCAAGCGTTTCATCATGAAGGCAACGAAGCGCGGCATGCTGTTTCGCTCACGCTTGTTGATCTCAGTGCCGGCGGAAATTACTTCCATCGAGCAAAAAGCTGTGCGTGAAGCAGCGCTTGGTGCTGGTCTTCGTGAAGTTCATCTGATCGAACAGCCCATGGCTGCGGCTGTTGGTGCGGGCCTTCCCGTGCGTGAAGCGCGCGGCTCGATGATCATCGATATTGGCGGTGGAACGACCGACGTTGCGGTTATATCCCTCAGTGGCCTCGTTGCGTCACAGACATTGCGCGTTGCCGGCGACAAACTCGATGAATCCATCGTGAACTTTGTGCGGAAACGTCACAATATTCTCATTGGTGAACGCACCGCTGAATTGATCAAAATTAAAATCGGTTCTGCCTATCCGCTCGAGGAAGAACTGCAAATCGAAGTAAAGGGACGCGATCTGATTACTGGTGTGCCGCGGTCAATTACCGTGACGAGCATCGAAGTGCGCGAAGCGCTGCAAGATAATATTCGTCAGTTCGTCGCCACGACTAAGGCAGTGCTCGAACACACACCACCAGAATTATCAGCCGACATTATCGAAAGAGGTATTGTCGTTTGTGGTGGCGGCGCCAATATAAAGGGTCTCGATTTGCTCTTGTCGGAAAAATGCGGCATTCCCGTGTACATTGCAAGCAATCCGCTGCACGCGGTGGTGGATGGCGTCGGGCAAGTACTTGAAAACATCGAAGCCTATAGTGGGCTTCTGCTCTAAGCAAACGGAGTGGTTGGGCGGGAAAGCTAGGGCCGAATTTGGTAATCAACATGCGTATTGGCATCGCAATTTTGTTGTTAGTGATAGGTGGTGGCTGCTCATCCAAATTTCTCGAGCTGAAAAAGCCAGAGAACATCGCGATCCTTATCGGCAAAATCGAGGCGCATAATCAACGCATCACCCAAATCAAAGCAAGTCTCGATGTGAAAGCGCATGGTGTTATGGCTGGCTTCTTGCACGAACAAGCCGATGTCGTCGTGCAAGCACCGCATTATTTATATTGGTCGATTCGCTCATTTTTTGGACCACCGAGCGTGATCGTCGCGAGTAACGGTGAATATTTAACCGTCTATGATTTCTCCGGGCAAAGCGCCTCGCCCTATCGCAAAATGGCGCTCTATGATGACACATTCTTTGAGGTGATGGAATTTCGCCTGCACCCAGCGTCAATAATTAATTTGTTCATGCAAAAAATTCCACTCGAGAAGGCGCGCAATCTGCAGCTCAGCACAAGAGAACATCAACTCGAAATTCGTGCGGATCTCGACGGCGGATGGCAGTTGCGCTCAATTTTTGACTTGAATGCTGAGCGTGTTCTCATGAGCGAGTTTAAAAATGACGCGTTGATGATTGAGTATCAGGCCAAATATCTCAATTTTCGCACGGGACAGGGGATGGAATTTCCGGCATCGATAGTTTTGTTAGCTAAGGGGAAGAGTCGATCCGCAAAGTTGCAAATTGAGTTCACGCATACAGAATTAAATGGTCCATTAGTTTTACCCGACGTTTTTTATCTGAAGCCACACTAAGAATTTATAGGAAGGTCGAAGGATGTTTACATGAGCGAACGCCATTCACTGTTGACCATCAATGATTTGACGGTGGAATTTCATACCGAAGACGGCATCATTAGAGCCGTGGACGGCGTCAGCTTTGGCATCAACAAGGGAGAAACGCTCGGGCTCGTCGGAGAATCCGGCTGCGGCAAGAGTGTTACTGCCTTGAGCATCATGCAGTTGATTGCGAAACCGGTCGGCAAAATCACGAGCGGACAGATTCTCTTTGACGATCAAGATTTGCTCACGATGCGCGAAGATCGTTTACGCAAGCTTCGCGGCAATCGCATTTCCATGATCTTTCAAGAACCGATGACGTCGCTCAATCCGGTTTTTACCGTCGGCGATCAAATCATGGAGGCAGTGCGGCTGCATCAAGGCTTGAACAAGAAGGACGCGCTCGATAAAAGCATCGAGATGCTTAAGCTCGTCGGTATTCCAGGCCCCAAAGAGCGCGTACACAACTATCCGCACCAATTATCCGGCGGTATGCGCCAGCGCGTTATGATCGCCATGGCCCTTTCGTGCAAGCCCGATTTGCTTATTGCCGATGAACCAACCACGGCGCTCGACGTGACGATTCAAGCGCAAATCATGGAGCTCATGAAGAAGCTGCAAAGCGAATTCAAGATGGGCATCATTCTCATCACCCATGATCTTGGCGTTGTGGCCGAGACGTGCGATCGCGTTGCGGTTATGTACGCAGGGCAAATTATCGAGGAAGCTTCAGTCACCGATATTTTTGCGCAGCCTCGTCATCCGTACACGCTCGGCCTTCTAAACTCGGTGCCTGGGTATCATGACGGCGATGTGGTGGTCGGTCCTGACGGCAAACCGCGCCTTAAAACTATTCCTGGCATGGTGCCGAACTTACTTGAGCTAAAAGGCGGCTGCCGCTTTAGCGATCGATGTTTCAAGGTTGAGACAGAGTGCCGTGCGAAAGAAATTGACCTCGATCTTTCCGAGCCGGGACGAAAATTTCGCTGTCGACTGCCAAATCGCGAGAGTCGACATAAGTCCGTTGCTAAAAATGGTAACCTTGCCAAAGGCACGCTCACCGAGGTGACGCATGGTTAAGACAATGCGCCAACAACCACTGCTTGCGGTAAAGGATCTCGAACAACATTTTGTGCAGTTTCGCGGCGTATTCAGTCGCCAAAAAAGTGTGGTGAAGGCCGTCGACGGTGTTAGCTTTCATATCAACGATTCGGAGACCTTGGGTCTCGTTGGCGAATCGGGTTGCGGCAAATCCACGCTCGGCCGAAGCATTTTGCGCCTTATCGAACCCACCAAG
>CAZRSD010000009.1:0-17977 GCA_964602645.1 uncultured Myxococcales bacterium | reverse complement strand
AAGAGTGCCAATGTCACGCTGCGCAAAGAGCTCGATCTGTATTCGTGCATCAGACCGGTGAAATCGATCTCTAGCCTGCCCTCGCGCTTCCAAGACGTCGATCTCGTCGTCATTCGGGAAAATACCGAAGGTCTTTACTCGGGACAGGAGTTTGAGGTTCAAAAAGGCTGTGTCATTTCATTACGCACCATGACGGAACGAGGCTGCACACGCATTGCGCGCGCAGCATTTGACTATGCGCGCAAGCACGGTCGCAAAAAAGTCACGGCGGTTCACAAGGCGAATATTTTGAAACTTGGCGACGGTTTGCTGCTCACCTGCGCCGAAGAAGTGCACAAGGAATATCCCGACATTCTCTATGACGAGATCATTATCGATGCTTTTTGTATGAAGCTCGTTAGTGATCCGTCACAATTTGATGTGTTTTTTATGGAAAACATGTTTGGCGATATTGTGTCCGATCTGTGCGCCGGCCTCATCGGCGGCCTAGGACTTTTACCGGGCGCTAATATCGGCGACAAATATGCCGTCTTCGAAGCGGTTCATGGTTCAGCGCCAGACATCGCTGGTAAGGATATCGCGAACCCAACCGCACTCATTCAAAGTTCCATCATGATGCTTCATCATTTGGGTGAGCACGATGCGGCGGTGCGTATCGAACGTGCCTTGCTCGCGGTTCTTGCAGAAAAACACTTGCGCACGAGGGATTTGGGAGGGGAATCGGGAACGAAGCAATTTATTAAAAATATAATAAACAATCTATGACAAGTTTTTTATATATAAAATACTTCAGCGTGACGTGAAGCCACATCAACGATGCGAAAAAAAAACGCGCTTTTCGGCTTTCCATTCGTTGAAATCTAAGTTATACGGCAACAGGATTTTTTTCGAAAATTGTTTTTTTACGAAACATCGGCCAAGAGAGCAACGAAGCCCGATAAAGATCTGAAGAAACAACTTAGGCAGCGTTTAAAAAAGTCTGCACGTCCTCGGTGGAAGCGGATATTTTGAGGAGACGCAAGAGATTATATGTAGGAGTTTTTAATGAGTAAGAGGCATCTAGCGAGGGAGCAAAAGCGCAAGAAACTCATCGATCAATATCAAAAACGACGTAATGATCTGAAGAAAGCGCAAATTGATCCCAATTTGACCGAAGAAGAACGCTTAAACGCGAGACTCAAACTTAACGGCTTACCGAGAGACTCGGCTCCTTCGCGATTTAGTCGTCGCTGCACCGCTACCGGTACCACGCGTTCGGTTTATCGCAAATTTGAGCTTAATCGTATTTCGTTTAGAAATATGGCTCTTGCTGGACTTCTACCGGGTGTGACCAAATCAAGCTGGTAATATGCGTCTGCGCATAAAAACGAGTGACGATTGGATCCATGTGGTCATGAGCGATTTTGATCGCTTTCTCGTCGATCATGCCCTATGCGAGCGCAAAGCATCTGCGCTCGCTATGTCTTTGGTGGCTCACTATCCCGACAAAAGCGAATTGGTCACCGAAATGGTTGCGCTCGCCATAGAAGAGCTTGAGCATTTTCAACAGGTTTTTTCCATCATCAAAGAGCGAAACCTCACGCTTACGGGCGAAGAAAAGGACGAATACGTCAATCGCCTGCGCGCTCTCATTCGCAAACCAACAGAACAATATTTTATCGACCGGCTGCTTATCGCAAGCATCATCGAAGCCCGTGGCACTGAGCGATTTGAGATTGTGGCTAAGGCTCTCAGCGACGAGCGGCTCAAAGAATTCTATCTCGAGTTTTGGTGCGCCGAAGCGCGGCACCATGGTTTGTTTCTGCGCCTTGCTCGCAAATATTTTTCGGTATTGGAAATTGAAGATCGCTACGATTATCTCCTCGATCAAGAAGCAAGGATCGTGGCATCGCTGCCACTCAGACCGGCTATGCACTAGTGGTGTTGTAATACATTCAGTTTCGTCTTTGTGAGCGCGTTCGGAAATTTATGCTAAGCGCTGTAATAACTACTCAAACGTGTTCAATGCGCTATAACGCGCAAGGCAATTTTATAATTCGGGAGTTATTGGTGGCCAGTGAGCATAAATATATCGCGGTTGCGGGCAATATGGGCGTGGGCAAAAGCACTTTGGTTCAATTTCTCACCGCGCAATTTCAAGGTGAAGCGTATTACGAGCCGGTTGATACCAATCCCTATTTCACCAAATTCTTTAAAGATATGCGCAAATGGGCGTTTCATTCGCAGGCATATTTCCTGACGCATAAATTTCGTATTCATCAAGCAGTACAAAAAAAGCAGGGTCTCGTCGTGGTAGACCGCACTATCTACGAAGACGCTGAGATCTTTGCCAAAGGGCTCTATCGCGACGGCAACATGGACGAGGACGATTTCAAACTATATTGGGATCTTTACGAGGCCATGCGTGAAAGCTTGCGTCCACCAGATTTATTGGTTTATCTGACGTGCAGCATCGAGACGCTGAGCGAGCGTATTCATAAGCGCGCGCGGGGGGCCGAGCGCAATGTGCCTGAGGCATATTTGAAACGCTTGCAGCGAGATTATGACGATTGGATTAGTCGCGTGGATTTTTGCGAGGTGATCACGCTTAAGACTGATAATCTCGATTACATAAGTGATATGGTGCATCGCGAAAGCTTCATCAAGATATTGTCGAAGTATCTCTAACCTCCCTTTTAGCCACCCAGCCCCCCTGGCTCCATGGCTTCGCCATCGGCCTGAACCCCCAAACCCCGCGGGGCAATCGCAGAAAAACCATCAACGTAGGGTTTTGTTTCATTTAGCCGCTCGCTCATGCGAGCTTTTCGGCGAACGTAAATACATAAGGGGGAGGGCTTGCAAACATTTCGAATAGTTCCCCCGAGAAAGCTGTTTCCGCTAAAACCGACAGGAGCAGCCATGAAACTACGATCACTTATTTTTTGTTTGTTGCTGGTGCCTTTCACCGCAATGGCAAGCGACCAAAAAAATTGCGTTGACCAAGCTATCATCGACTTCGGCATCGACATCAACATGTATTCTGACCCGTCGATAGTGAAGGACATCCTCGACAACGATATGAAATTGGCGGGTGTCTCCGGCGTAACCCAATTGCTCGGGGCTATTTTGACGAATCCTCAACCACTCAAGCCCATCATCATGAGCATGCGCAACGGCATTATTGAAAAGCATCCCGGTGTTGTGGAAGTGTTATGCCAAGCCCATCAGCAAAAGCTCCTACCCAAAGTTGATGCGACGCGTATTTTGAACCATATCTTCATCTTCGACGAGATCGTCATGGGCATGGCCCGCGATCATCATTTGATGTTGGCGATTCACCAAGCCTTTCTCGACAAACGTAGTTCTTTCGGCATTGGCGAGGGGAAGCTTGAAACAGCGATGGGCATTTATGAGACTGGTGGCGGCCTATTCGGCGCCGCTAAAGCAGTGACTATGGATGGTGTGCTCAAGATGTACGGCGATATTCGTAGTCGCGGCTATATCCTCGAAGAAGAAGCGACGGCGCGCAGCAATGGGCTCATGATCAACATCTTCGAAGCGTACATAACTGACAAAGTACACCTGAATTGGAAAAACTCAAAAGCAGGCCTTGCTCTCATGACGGTACGTCCAGCAGAAGTGCGCGTGAGCGGCCCGCATAGTGGTATGCAATACGTGTATAGCGAACAATGGACAGCGCTTTATCACCTATGGAACCTCATCTTTATCCTTGGCAATCTCGACAATCTTCATCTCTTGCTACCTAAGCTCATCATTCCTGCGGTGGCGAATGCTGAATCGAACGATTATCTCTTCATGCGCTCGCTTGCCTTGTGGACGTCGCTCAATTTCTCGCTCTTCGCCAAGCTCGAACAAAAAGAAAACGTGAACTTCGCCAATGCCAAAGAAATTGCGAAAATCGGCGGTAGAATCAGTTTCAACTATGCCAAAGCGTATTTGGAATCGGTGCAAGAAAACAATCACAAAGCCAAGGCGTTGCTCCTTGAGCTCAACACCGTAAAGCGCATAGAAGATCGTTGGCGCTGGTTCTGTAGCGTAATTGACGGGTTTAGCTGGTAGCTCGACGAGATGGGTGCGGCTATTTTACCGGTAATAAAAAACGTGCTGGTAGTGCCCTAAATTTGTTAAGCCAAATTTTCTCGGGCCTTCTACAACAAATTGAGTTTTTTTGAGAACGAGATTTGAGAGAAGGCTATGACCCTTTATTTGACCGCCAATGTGTACGATTGCCCGCTGCTATTTCGGGTTCACCTTGCAAGACGAGGTCATTCGGAAATTTATGCTAAGCGCTGTAATATAAAAACAAATAAGAAAAATATCGCCTCAAATTGCGCTGTTTTATTGGTAATGAAATTCTCCGTGTTAACTCGTTTTTATGCGTGCTTATTACGCTAGCCAAGGGAGAAAAAATGACCAAATACATAACAACAACGCTCATTGCGATTACGTGCACGAGTTTTTTTGCTTGCTCCCAAACTCCAACGTCATCAACGCCATTATCGTCAAGCTCATCCAGCTTGAAGGATAATCAACCTTCAGTCACTGCTGATGAGCTGCCTCGAGCGGTGTCATCCTCGGTGGACTCCAAGGAATTTCTTGATGTTTTTGTTGGCACTCAAAAATGTGTCGTGGAAAAACTGACAGAGCTGTCGAATTCTGATTCGCCACAAAAACCGCCTGCTGAAGAGATTGCAAAAATCAGCAAAGCCTTTGACGAGAAATCACAAAACACCGCTAATACCACTGCCGCTTGGGGCGAGCTCACCAAAGGTTGCAATGACACCGAAATCACTTCCATCCAAAATTTCTTTGCGTGCCAAAAAGATGCATGTGACGAGCCAAATCTCACCGCCGCAAACGAAAAGCACAAGAAGTGCGCCGAACCTGAAGCAGGCGAAGGCTGCAAGAAGTCCTTCAGTCAATTCATGAACCACTTCTCACCATTTTAAGCAAAGCAATGCATTACGAAATGATTGGTCACATGCCTTTTACCTTCGCCGAATCATGGCTATGACGAGAGCACCGAAATAGAAATGGTGTACAATGAATTACCTCTTCGTTATTGTCATGTTCGCAAGCGTTGCGAGCTTCGGAAAACCGCTGGACAAAGATAGCGCAATACTCAAGAGCGCTACGCAAAAAGTGTATGCGGCGTTAAAGAATGAAACGCCGCTCATAAAGAATCCATTGCAGGGCCAGAGCTTTGAGAAATTGGCGAGTCGTAGCTATCTCTATTTTTATCGCGCACGAGCTTATGCGCACATGGCCAAGGGTAACGCGTTGTCACTTGGCCTTCTTGAACACGCGCTTGACGATTTAAAGAGTGCGAAATCGGCGCCCATGTCCGATGTGCAGCGCATCGATGCGCTCGCCATAATGGTGCTCAAAGACAAGATTGCCGTGTTGCATGCACAAAAAAAATACACGGCCCTCCTCGATGCCGTCGAGCAATTGCCTGCTAAAGACAGAAGTGATGCACGCTACGTTGTGTATTATGCAAACGCACTTTTTAGAAGTTCGGCCACCGAGAGCTTTAAGCGATTTGCCCGTGCCTACCACACAACGCTAACCAACAAAGCCGCGCTCGACAAGTTTCTCGACGAAGCACCCAACTGGGGCAGCGTTCTTGCATCGCTCGCGCCTGTACCAATCGCGCAGGCAGCAGCAAACCCGCAAAAATCACCTGCCACGGTAATTACCAAAGAGATGCTGCTTGCAGAGCCAAAACTCCTTTACCAACTTGATACCAAAACATCTTTTAAGAGTAGCGACGATCTTTTTAAAAACGCGTCGAATCTCTATTTCGTAACGCTAAAAAAAGATGCGCCGACTTCGCCAGAAAATAAATTTCTCTCGGCATTTCGACGCCGTATGCACGATTTTGCGCCGGCATATATCGACACGTTGATTTTCTCATTTTGGAAAGCAGCCGATTTAAAATCGGCTGAACTGTTGAGTCTGACCTTTTTAGATCGATTCGTCGGCCATCCGTTGTATCCGAAGATTCTCTTCAACCTCGGCCGCCTTCAAGAAGACTCCAAAAATTATCTTCCCGCCGCCAAAACCTATAAAAAATTTCTCGCCACGTCAGACGATGCAGTCTATCTCGAACTCGCACGATTTCGTGTGGCATGGGTACTCTATTTGGCGAACCGCGACAAAGAAGCACTGCCCTACTTCGAAGAGTATGTGCGGAATCACCCCGAAGGTCGCTACGCATCCACAAGCGAATACGTTTTGCTCAAGCTAAACGTTGGCAAAGCGGATTTTGATAAGTCTGCATCCACTGTCGCGTTTATCAAAAAATATCCGCTTAATCTCTACGCATTTCTTCTCGCCGATGAACATAATTTGTCGTTGAGTATTCTTCGCCAAACGCTTTCGTCGGAAAACAATCTCACTGACAAACGTGCGATTCACGAATTCAAGGCGGATGTTGCCACGCTAAGCCGTCTTAAGATTTATGCGGAACTTAGAGATTTCGGTCTTCACGACGACGCCGTGAGCGTTCTTAAAGGCATTTCATTTGATACGAACAATGCGTCGCTCAATCTCTATTTGGCATCGCAGTTTCGTGAGCTCGCCGACACCCATGGTGAGGTGAGCAACCTCATCAAAGTCGTCAACGTGCCGAGCGCAGAGCGCGACCTTGTTCCTTGGAAAGGACTGTTTCCTGACTTTCAACTTGACACGATCAAGAATGAGCTTGCCCATCAAAATGTCACGTTTTCGCCATTGCTCATTCTCTCGCTGATTCGCCAGGAGAGCGCCTTCGATAGCGCGGCGCAGTCAACGGCGTCGGCATTTGGGCTCATGCAACTCACTGAAGGCACGGCAAAAACTGCCGCCAATCAAATGCAACTCAATGATTATTCGCTGTTGAACATCGCTGATAATCTGCGCCTTGGTATCAAAACTTTCAGCGAACTCATCAAAAAATATGGCCGCGTCGATTACGCGTTATGCGCATACAACGCCGGTGAAACACCAACCAATCTGTGGATAGCGTTACGAGGCCATTTGGATCCAATCAAATTCATTGAGTCGATTCCCTATCCGGAAACGCGCATCTATGTGAAAGGCATTCTGCGTAATTGGGCGATCTATCGCATGCTCTATGAAGATAATCCGTCGCCACTCGTGTGGTTTAATGTTTCGCAGTAAGCAAAAGCACCGCGTGAGCGTCGCATTGTTACCGTGAGATTCCTTAGATATTGCGAGTCGTCCTTCATGGTTTCATCGCTCATGATGGTTTTGTCGATGAGGAGCCGTTACTGGCGCTTTACCCTGCAGCGCTGATGTGGCGGTCATATCCGCCCCAGTCATCAGTGACAAAATGCCTTACGCCGAAGGGTTCAAGCGTTACTTGTTCTCCCAGGTACCAGCTGTATTTATGGACTGAAGGTTACTTTCTTTTTCTTTCGCACCACATGCTTGACCATGGCAGATACTGCATGGTTCATGTTGCGTGGCTCAATCACGATATTCGGATACTGGTTCTGAAACACGCGAAAGATCTCGTCGGCGAACCCTTGCCCGATGCGCTCTGTATTTTTGAAATCGATAATGATGTGCTTAAAGACCTCCGCGCCCGCAAGCAATCGTTTAGCTTCGCTGCGTGACACGTGTTCATAGCAACCTTGGATCGTGAGTGGTTCCACTACGAATAATGCATTTTTGGTGAACTGAAAATCTTCGTCGGTATAGCGATTAAAGACATCCTCAGGTTTTCGTTCCGATTGCGTGCTGATCTTTAGGGTGAGATGGCTTCCAGAAATTTCGGGGCATTCCGCCATGCTCCAATCATCATTGGCCGACAAATACAACCATTCAATACCATTTGCTCGCAAGCGAAAATAGTCAAATAGTCGCGACGTAAAAAATAATCCCTCACCCGCATGACGCTCGGGTTGGCTTGTGCGACGCCCTTTTACTGTCTCTACGAGCGCCTCATACAAATTGTCCAATGAAAACGCGATTTGGTTTCGCCTAAATACGCCGATACCGTCGTCATGTATTTCCATGATCAGCTCGTGAGAAGCGGTGTTTTCCGTAACGCTAAATGCGAAATGTGAGGCGTCGGCGTGATCGATCACGTTATTCGTAAGTTCGGTAAAACCGTGGTGAAAAATGCTGATAATATTAGGGCGAAAACGTGCAATATGGGGCGCAAGATAGTTTTGGTATACACGTTCTTCGCCAAGATCTGCGAGCTTCGCTATCGTTAAGTGTTGCAATGCGATAAGAACTCCCTTGCCCTGCGGGTTCAAGAAGTACTTTTGTCCTCGACCATTACCTGTTCTTATGAGCTCGCCAGATAAAACGAGGAGATTAAGGTAACGACTAATTTGCTGGCGGGATAAACCGAATTGCTGGTGAATAGCTGACGTGGGCTGAGCTCCATGCGCACCACGCATTTTGACCAAATCGATTATCGCCTCAATTACATCTGCGCGCTTTTGTTTCATACCGCACGAACCCCTTAATGAGTCATTTATACTTCTTAATGAGTCATTAATCAATGATATGATACCGTTTTCCCCTGAATCGGATCTCTTCCCGATTTTGCACATATAAAAAATCGGAGGGTTTCACTTAGGAGATCTGCGTAGGCCTGTTTCTCAGCGGTCTTTCTAAGAATGCCGTCGCCAATTTAATGAGGAATGGCTGCATGGGAATAAAAATAAGATCGAGATTTTCTTTTTGCCGCCGGAGTAATAGCTGCGCAGACATGTTATCAGCGTCTGAGTGATGCTATTGCCGAGCATAGACGCAGGATGTCATCTTCATTGTTGAAATAGTGAGTCGACACACGCAAGCCACCGCACCCGTTGGTGTAGCGAATAGAGAGAAATATGCGTCTATCTTGCAAGAATTCGAGCGCCTTAGTGTCTTGTTCGTATGAATCAAAAAGTCGAAATATGGTGATGCCAGAACGATCATCGAGGTCTTCTGGCGACAATACCTTTGCACCAAGCTTTACAAGTTGTTCTCGAAGGAAGCCATTGAGTTGGAGCACCTTTTGTTCGACACGCTCTCTTCCAATTTGATTGATGATCTTGATCGATTCCGAGAGACCAATTGCCCCTGGATAATTTCCCGTACCACCAATTCCGAAAGACTTCGCGTTTTTCGGAAACGGATAGGGGCGAAATGGTGTTTGCGATGGTTCTTGGAAAAATTTCCCCCAGCCTTGGGGAGGAGAAGCGAGATTAAGGTACCCGTAGTGAGGGGGATCTAACTGTTGTGCTCGAGAAGACATATACATAATGCCGCAACCATATGGTGCGTTGAGCCATTTGTGTCCACCTGCAATGTAGAAGTCACAGTATCGGAGGTTGACGTCGCAGTTTAGCGCTCCGATCTCCTGAATTCCGTCAACAATAATCCATACGCCATTTCTCCTACACAGCTCTCCGATCTGTTTGTTGAACACGCGTTGTCCGGTACACCATTGCACTGAGGACAGGCAAATAGCTTTTGTGTTTTTGGAAATATAGTTTTCAAAATCCTTAAGTGTGAAATATCCCTTTTTCTCAGGTACCACGGGAATTAGCTTAAGTTTGCCGGCCTCGTGCTTTTTGGCGAATGGAATTGAGACTTGCAAATATTCTGTATCACAAATGAGAACTTCGTTGCTCCCTTCGAAGGGAATGCTATTTGCCGCAATGTTCAATCCATGAGTTGTGCTTTCAATCAGCGTTAGATTTTCTGGCGCGGTATTTAGAAGTTTGGCGGCCTCAATGATAGCTTCGCCTTTCATGTCGTCCATGGCCATATGATGTTCAGAAATATCTCGAGCTGGACAATTAACGACGAGATCGAGAAATCTCTTTATCGCCTCGCGCGCGGTGTTTGGTGCGAGGCCCACGCATGCACTGTCCAAAAAGATTTTATCTTTGGTACCAACAAAAAGCTCACGCACATCTTTTAGATTCATAAACCGGGTCCTTTAATCATCGCAAGCTCCTGCTCATAGATGGCAAGTTCATGCTCAAGAAGAGCGTTGTCGATTTGTTCAACTCCGTCGACACGTTCGCTCAAGCGAGACAGCAATTGGGTTTGTACCGCTTTTACCCGTTGCACAAAGGTATAAGGGACGCGTTCAAAACATATCAGGTTATGATAGCTACGATACCGATCGTGCTTCTCCATGAGCAGTGATTCTATTTTTCGAACGAGTTGGATTTTTCCTATTTGTTCAAAGCTAAAGAGCTCAGGATAATTTTCATAGCTTAAGCTGTTAATAGCGTTTGCTTCGGGAGCGCGTAGCATATCGAAGGCTTCCAGTGTCGACGACCAATCGGTGTCGTATTGATCGACGCACTGCGCCAGAAATGTGCAGTCTTCAAAGCAACAATTTACTCCTTGACCGAAGAATGGGACCATGCCGTGAGCGGCATCGCCCATGAGAAGCGCAAAACCACCGCGAGACCAACGGTTGCCGCGAATAATTTTCATTCGTCCGACTGGATTGCGAAAGTACTCAGCTTCTAAGTCCGGCATTCGTGAGAATGCTTGGGGAAATTGTTCTTTGAAGAATCTACGCAGCAGACACGCCGAGTTAATGCTGTTGAAGGAATATGGCTGACCTCTTTCGGGAAGGAGGAGAGCGCAGGTAAAGGAGCCGTCGTTATTTGGTTGGGCGACGAGCATGGCATTATTCCGTGCCCATTTGTGCATTGCATTGCTCGAAAGTCCTTCTGCATGAGAAGCGGGGATAGTCAGTTCTTTGTAGCTCATCGGGAAATACGAAATTTTAAAAGCTACGCCATTGTCCCCAATAAGCGCCCTGACCCTGCTATTAGTGCCATCAGCGCCAATCACGACTTGGGGATAGATGATCTTCTCGGTCATTGAGGAAGAGTCAAAGAGTGTGACGGAGCGAAATGAGAAATCGATGTCGATCAACATGTGTTCAAATTCAATTTCAATATTTGGCCACAACATGCATCGCTCAACCAACGTGTTAAACAAATGCGTGCGAGATACTGTCAAAATGTTTTCATGTTCATGTTGACCATATGGTAAAGTCAATGTCGTTCCATCGTGCTCATGAAAAATTTTGTGCGTCATAGGTACGGAGTTTTCGACTATCTGCTGGAGACTATCGATCGCGTCTAATGCAAAGAGCCCTCGCGCAGATATATCCATACTCATTGAACGGCCAATCTGGCCAGATGCGGTATATCGCTTTTTCGTAATTTCCTGCAATGACCGCTTTTCGTAGATTTTTACCGGAATGTTTCTTTGGGCAAGATGAAGCGCAGCCATGAGCCCCGTTAAACCTGCGCCGATGATAGTGATCGAGTTTCCCATATCCTCCTCGAAGTCAGCGAGAGTATTTCAATGTTAATTTGTTTTAAGGGGTGACCACAATTGGTGCGATAATTTATGATGACGAATTCGGATCATGCCCAGAAAATGTTGACATCATATTACGAGGCCAAATTCATGGATATTGATGAATAAATCAGGTCTTCAAAAAATTTCCGCTGTAGGTCACTTAATCCTTCAAAACGACCCGCCATGTCGCATCACCTCGGCAACACTTTATTTGTTGACGTTTCAAGTGACCAAATTATTTCCGGATAGGCACATATTTGCGGTTCTGCGCCGTACCGAGGTGTCCGAGTTCGCCAAGAATGTCTTCGATCATACAGATTCAACGCCAACGGTTATATCAATCGCAATTCAATAAACGCCTTTTTGATTTCCTCTTTGATGACACCGCTTAACAATTTTTGCTTAGACAAGTAATCATTGAGTGCAGTTTTTAACGCCTTTTTGTCAGGCGCATTTTTGCTTTCATCCTTGCCGTCTGACTTAGCATCAACCGCATTCTTCTTACGTTTGGCATCGACCTTCGGTGACAGAATCCCCTTCACCGCGGTACGCAACTCAGCAGTTGTATCGAATTTTTTGTATGCGAGCTGGCGCATTATTACCCGTGTCGAAAACACTGAAGGGTTCTTGCGAATCAAATCCTTAATCTCATCCGCCCAATTGGCCATCTTCACATAGTGACGGATTGTACGAACATCTCGACAAAAGTGCTTGGATAGGTCGTCCTCGGACCAACCCGAGCCCATTAATTCTTTGTACCCACCCGCCACATCGAGGCAGTGGAGGTCTTCTCGGTTTAGATTTTCCGCTAATGCTGCCCCGACGCTGTCGCCACTATTGGTAAAGTGCTGGAGCAAACATGGTACCTTAGTGATATTCTTGGCTGCCCTGGCCGCCAATATTCGCCGATGCCCTGCAACGCAGGTGAGTTTGTAATCGGTTTCCTTCTTGTTGATTCTTACTTCAACAACAATGTTCTCGAGAATACCGTATTTCTTGATCGACTCGACGAGTCGCTGAAAACTCTCTGATTCAGTATCGATGGATTTGCGAACATTTTCATTCGTCTCGATCTCATCAAGGCTAATATTGGCAATCTTGCCAATATTAGCCTTCAACGCGCTAATGCGCTTCTTTGACTCATTGGTCGATGTCTCAATATCGGCAAACACATAGTTCATAGTCTTGGCTACTGCGCCGCTCAAATTTGTCATTTTCTATTCTCCAAAAAGTGTAGACGCGTCTACAGGTGACTTACAAATCAGCTGCCACTTCGAGGTCAATGGCTGGCTTTGCCTTGTTTGGCTTTGTGCTTTTGGCACTGCTTGAATCCTGCTTCAACATTCGCATTATCTCTTTCGCCAAATTTGCATATGCAAGCGTAGCGGGTGAATCAGGTTTATAATGGAAGAGTGGTAACCCATGAGCAGCCGCTGCAGCAACAGATTGCGAATTAGGAATATTGGTCTTGAACACGGATATGGAGTTTTCCTTACCAAATTTTCTAATCAGCTTTTCAAATTTCAAATGCGTTGCATTGTAACGATCATACTTAACGATGGCGCAGCCCATGAAGTTCAGTTGAGGATTCAAATAACGCTTTACCTTGTCGATCGCTTGAAGTTGGTGCGCGAGTCCTCGACTCGAATCTGCTTCGGGAAAAAGCGGAATCATAAAATATCTACTTGCCGCAATTGCTGATTGGAAAAAGCAATCCAATGATGGGTGCGTATCAATCAAAATCACGTCGTACGATTTCGTTCTTTCGCAATCGAGCAAGAAGTGCACCAGGCGAAATTGATTTGGCTGGCCGACAAGCTGGTCACGTAGATCATCGAGCTCACGATTCGATGGCACAAGATCGATGTTGCGAAACGCTGTGCCAACGACAACTTTCTCGAGCGTTAAATCATGCTTGATCGCATATGTGAGCGACTTGTCTTTCTGTTTAACCTGCTCGTCACCGCAAAGCAGACTGGTAACATTAGCCTGATAGTCACAATCAATTACTAAGACCATATTGCCTTGGTCAGCCAATGACGCTGCGAGATTAGCGACAGTGGTGGTTTTCCCAACACCACCTTTTTGGTTTGCGATGGTAATTATCGCAGGATAGCCCTTCATATGTATTCTCCATGGCACAGAACGCTCATTGGCCCGCAACCATAAATGCTGTTAATATCGCTTTCAAAAATGGCTCATGAAATTATAGATGAACCCTATAGTGTATTGCCATATCTTAATCAAACTGTGCAAGCCTTAATTTTTCGACATGTGCATCACAACCTACGAGAGCCCTGCGAGACGAGCTCGTAGATTTGCACGCGCCCGCTTAATTCTTCTGCAACTTGTCACGTGTCATAGCGTTTTCTTCTGAATCGGATCTCTTCCCCATGTTGCGCGTATAAAAAATCGTATCGATTAGAGATCGTGATGAGCGGGCATGGGTAGTGCCAAGAAATCGATCACGAACGCAAAGGCTGGCTTCCAGAAATCAAGGAAAAGATCGAAGTTGAAGTTGATGTGGAGTTTTGTCGGTAACAAACAAAATCAGCGCTGGCTTTGGCGCGCTATTGATCATGAAACTGGCGAAGTCTTGGCATATGTCATTGGTTTACTCTGCGCACAAGAATTAAGCGTCCCATGCGAAAAACCATTTGCTTTTCAAAATGTGAAAGAATCAATGATATCGTTCTTGGCTTATTCATCAATATCCATGAATTTAGCCTCGTCATATGATGTCAACATTTTCTGGACATGATCGATGCGTGCAGGGGTGTCATGGGAATGCGCATGATGACGGCGTGATTAACCAAGCCGTCATCGGAATGTGAGCAATGGCTATTGGCAGAGAACGAAGGTTGGTATCGTTTCTGAGCCGTTGTCGTAGCGCACCATCACTTCGTAAACCCACGAAGACTCACCGGTATCGTATATGCGCTCTGTGTTGGCGAGGATAACGGCATTTGGCGGAACTGGTTCGTTGTTGATGTACCATGTGCTGTAATATTGGTCGCTGACTTTGCGCGTGGTGCCGGTTGCATTTGAGCAGTTCACTTGTGCAGGAAACGTCCACGACGAAAAATCGGCTGTCGTTTCATCAGGGATTATCTTGCTCTTTTCCGTGTTGACGTCTTGGCAAATCACACGACGATTTTTAATTTTTAATTGATACGCTTTGAATTTTGCCAACGTGACGTAGACGCCATTGTATTCATCACCGGTGATGCGAACTGTTTTTCCTTCGTCAACACCTCCCTTCACCTCGTCGCAATCGTATCGCGAACCTTCATAAAACCATTGTGTATCTTTACCGTCTTCGGCTTTGACCTTTGCCATGCGCACGATGCCATATGCGTCTGAGCAATTTTTTGCATTGACAAAGTCTGCTGAAAATCCTGCAGATGAAATGATGAGCAGACCAGTTGCGAAAATCATTAATCTTTTCATGACACAACCTCTCAGTGAAGAATCTCAATAGAAAGGAATGTCTCGGTTAAAATATTCATGAAATTCAGTAATTTACCGACGCAAACTACTGATCGAGGCTTGGTTCGGATAATAGCGAGCAAAAGTCAGGATCATTTCCAGATAAATTTGGCGCTTTGTTAGGGTAGTAACGCGACCGTTGCTCGTGCGAGAGAACTACAGGTATTTTGTGACCAAAACGAAACTTTTTCCCTAAATGCGCGATACTCCCAACCGAAGGAGTAGCTATGTCGCGTAATTCATTTTTTACGAAAATTCTTGTGCTTTGGTTGCTCGTTCTTCACGTGACAGTGCACGCGACGGATGCAAACAAGACGCCACTCGCAAAAGGCTACGGCGGAGCGGTTGCGACGGTTAATGCACTCGCATCGCGAAGCGCGCTTGATGTGCTCAACGATGGCGGCAATGCTATCGACGCGGCAGTTGCGGCAGCCGCAACCCTTGGCGTCACCGATCCGTTTAGTTGCGGCATTGGTGGCGGCGGATTCATGATGATTTATCTTGCGAAGGATAAGCGCGTGATCAGCATCGACCATCGTGAAACTGCCCCGGCGTGCGCGAGCGCCACCATGTTTACCGAACATGGCGACGAGATGAGTTTTGATAAAGCCAAGATGAGCGGCTTGTCAGTTGGTGTGCCAGGCACGGTGCGTGGTTGGTATGAGGCGCTCTCGCGATTTGGGACAAAGGACTTTAAGCATGTATTAGCACCAGCAATAGCGATCGCTGAGAAAGGCTTCGTGATCGACGAGAATTTTCATCGTCTCAACCAAGAGAACGAAAAGAAATTCGCATTGTTTGCTACGTCGCGCGAACTGTACTTAAAGAATAATAAGGCGCTACCGGTGGGAACACATTTTAAGAATCCTGGTATGGCGCGCGCCTATCGAGAGATTGCGGAGCACGGTGTGCGCTATTTCTACGAGGACAAACCCGCGATCGCGATGATTGCAAGCGTGCAGTCACCGCCTACGGTTAAAGGTGTTAAGGTACCAAAGGGCACCATGACCATGGCCGACCTAGCCAATTATGAAGCGCGATTGCGTTTGCCGATTCACTCAACGTACCGTGGCCACGACATCTATGGCATGAACGTCCCGAGCAGCGGCGGTGTCGCGATAGCCGAGGCGCTCAATATTCTTGAGGGTTATGATTTGTCTTCGATGACCCGCGCTGAAGTCGAGCATCTGTACCTCGAAACCAGTCGGGTAGTGTTTGCCGATCGCAATGCCTATCTTGCGGATCCTGAATTTGTGGATGTGCCACTGGGTGGTTTGCTCAGTAAGGATTATGCGTCACAGCGACGCAAGGATATAGATCGTGCGTCGGCAAAGCATGGCGTGGTTGGTGCGGGAGACCCGCATGTATTCTTGCCTGACTACGCGGGCGCGACACTCAAATCCGCGGTCGCTCAATTTGCCGAAGAGAGCTCGCATACTACACATTTCACTGTAGCCGATCGCGACGGTAATATTGTTGCGTATACGTTTACCATTGAGGATTGGGGTGGCAGCGGCATTGTTGTGCCGGGTTATGGCTTCCTCCTCAATAATGAACTCACCGATTTTAATTTCGCAACGCCGCGCGCGAATACACCTGCGCCCGGAAAGCGCCCACGCTCGAGCATGTCGCCAACCTTTGTGCTTAAACACGGCAAACCGATAATTTCCCTGGGCAGCCCTGGTGGAAGCACGATCATCACAACGGTATTACAAACGTTGGTGAACTATTTTGATTTGGGTATGCCGCTCGCTGACGCGCTTGCCGCTCCACGCATGAGCCAACGAAATGGCGCAACTACGCTCATTGAACCAGGCTACAAGGACACAGCGCGCGCGCAAGAACTTGTCACCATGGGGCATCGATGGAGTGATGATGCACGAGAGATCGGTGCTGCTAATGCGATCTTTTTTGAGCCCGATGGCGCTGTCGTCGCTATTAGCGAGCCGAAGCGCCATGGCGTTGGTAGTGCGCTCGTGCAAAGCATAAAGAGCATCGATACGAAGACCGTGAAGAAGTAGTTAGGGTGTTACGGAAAAGTTATCACTGAGCGAATCGTGGCGCCTTCTTTCATCTTCTTGAATGCTTCGTTGATGTTCTGGATGCCAAACCGATGGGTGACGAATTCGTCGACTTTGACATTGTTGTTGAGATATTGATCGACGAGCGACGGCAATTCGCTTCGTCCTTTAACGCCGCCAAATGCGCTGCCCTGCCAAACGCGGCCGGTGACAAGTTGAAATGGCCTTGTCGCAATTTCTTCGCCAGCACCTGCGACCCCAATGATGGTGCATTTGCCCCAGCCCTTGTGACAAGATTCGAGCGCTTGACGCATGAGTTTGACATTGCCAACGCATTCGAAGGAATAGTCGACACCGCCGTTGGTCATGTCGATCAGATGTGAAACGAGATCGCCGCTGACAGCGTGAGGGTTTACGCAATCGGTTGCGCCGAGCGCGCGCGCTAAGGGAAATTTTTCTTCTTTGACGTCGATACCGATGATGCGTGCAGCATTTGCCATCACCGCACCCTGAATGACGCTCATGCCGATGCCGCCTAAGCCAAAGACCGCAACGCTTGCGCCAGCCTCTACTTGTGCAGTTCTTAATACAGCGCCAATCCCGGTAGTGATGCCGCAGCCAAGCAAACAAACTTTATCGAGCGGCGCGCGGCGATTAATTTTCGCAAGCGCAATTTCTGGGAGAACGATGTACTGAGAAAATGTTGACGTGCCCATGTAGTGAAAAATTGGCTTCCCGTGCAATGAAAAGCGCGACGTGCCATCTGGCATGACACCTCTACCCTGCGTGGTGCGAATCGCTTGGCATAAATTCGTTTTCGTTGACAAACAAAATTCGCAACTGCCACATTCGGGAATGTAAAGCGGGATTACGTGATCGCCAGGCGCAACTAACGTGACGCCCGGGCCAATATCTTCGACGATCCCAGCGCCTTCATGACCGAGCACCGACGGAAAAATGCCTTCAGGGTCGGCACCAGAAAGCGTATACGCATCGGTATGACAAACGCCCGATGCGGCAATCCGCACGAGCACTTCCCTTTCTTTCGGTGGGGCGACGTCGATTTCGCAAATTTCGAGTGGACTATTTTTGCTGAGGGCAACCGCAGCTAGAGATTTCAT
>CAZRSD010000008.1:11162-20470 GCA_964602645.1 uncultured Myxococcales bacterium | reverse complement strand
CAAAGAGATGCGGTCGAGCTCGCCGAGCAAAATGGCATCATCTTTATCGACGAGATCGATAAAATTGCCAAGGCTGATGGTGCAAAGAGTGGTCCCGATGTGAGCCGTGAAGGTGTGCAGCGCGACATTCTGCCCATCGTTGAAGGCTCAACCGTATCGACGAAATATGGCTTTGTGCGCACCGATCATATTTTGTTTATCGCGGCTGGCGCCTTTCATATGTCGAAGCCATCAGATTTGATTCCAGAGCTGCAAGGGCGCTTTCCAATTCGCGTCGAACTTGATTCGCTCTGCGAAGAAGATTTCGTGCGTATTTTGACCGAGCCTGAAAATAGCCTCGTCAAACAATACACAGCTCTTCTCAAGACCGAAAATGTCACACTCAAATTCGAAGACAGCGGCATTCGCGGCATCGCGGCTGTTGCGTACCAAGCTAACTCGTCGCAAGAAAATATCGGCGCGCGGAGGCTTTATACGGTGATGGAAAAGCTGCTCGAAGAAGAGAGCTTTTCAGCGAGCGACAATCCCAACATGGAAGTTACCGTCGATAAAAAGCTCGTTGATGAGCGATTGACCGCTATCTTGCACAATGAAGATTTGAGTAAGTACATTCTGTAAATCAAGAGATTGCTGCCGATCGATGCCAGCTTTGAGTAGCAGACTTATGGCGTCAACAAAAAGATCGACGCCGACAAGGTAAAAAGATGAATGGCTAAGACGGCGAGTTTCTTGATATTGAGCGGAATGCGCACGAAGAAGAGATCGATTTTGTTCAGGAGAAATACAAATAGTGACGACGTCAGGAACAAAAAGAAGAAGTGATCAGAGAGCATGAGCTCTCCGGTCAAGGGTGAGAGTTGCTCGATGACGTAACGGTAAGCGAGCGTTCCCGTGATGCCGCCAAGGGCAATGGTGACGCTTGGTCCCGTTTCTACCGAAAGCGAAAAAAACATCAAAAAGTGAATGAGCAAGATCGGCAAGAGAATGGCGAGGGTGTAGCGAATGCCGTATCGCTCAATATCGAGAGCAAACCCAACGACAGGTTGCATGACAGGCCGCCTTTCGGTGTCTTCAGTCAAGTTTGCCGACGTGTAGCCGGATTTTACCGAACGGCCAACCATTCGCCAACCAAACGGAATTAGGCTTCCGCGATAGATGAAGTTAGTCGTCTTGGTGTCGAAGATGACTTCCTCCGGGGACAAGAAGGGATGGGTGAGTACGAGATTGACGCGATGGTCGTCGAGTGGAAAATCAGTAAAAATGAGACCCGCGTTGTATTGCACGCGCACGATGTAGCGCACGACGAGGCGCGTGCCGTTGAACGACGTGTCCGGCTCTGAGCGAGAGAGAATCGTGCCACGTTCAAACGCAAAATTTTGCAACGTGTCGATGGAAACGGCGCCGGCCTCAAACTCGAACCACAAACTGCCGGTGAACTGAAATCTATTTTTAGTGACGTCGAATTCTTGAAACCGATCGATGTGCAGACCGACCTCAATAAATTGAGGGTGGCCGCCAAAATCCCTGAGCTTTTGCGGCGTGAGCGCTTGGTAATAGATGGGCT
Organism: uncultured Myxococcales bacterium; assembly: GCA_964602645.1. Taxonomy (GTDB): domain Bacteria; phylum Myxococcota; class UBA727; order UBA727; family JABDBI01. The sequence goes on along the minus strand of CAZRSD010000008.1, from coordinate 18,906 downwards.
CGTCAAAAACCTGAAAATAGGCCATGCGAAGATAACAGGCGAGCACAAGAATCGACGCCGTAAAGACGATGAGCAGGGTATTATAATATGGCGAAACCCGTTCTCGTCCACATGAATCTGTTTTGGGCTTTTGGGTTGTCATTGTTTGAGCTCTAAGAGTTTAGAAAGCTATAACAATGAATCTAAAAGTGGGCAACCAAATACTGTGTTAATATCGATTGCAAATGCGCCTGATTGATGGCGCGTTATTACGAGGCTATTTGCGAGAAAGATAGAAAAATTGCTGCATCTTTTTGACTTCGTCCTTGGGGCGATTTTTGAGTTTTTTAATGAGACGGTTAAAGATAATCTTTGTCGACACAAAATAGGTGGTAGCGATATAAACTAGAGGCAGTATTATAAAGTTTTTCATGATAGGTTGATACTAGGTAGAAAGACTCATCTGTCAATCCAGTAATGATGTTCGGCGGCTTGCTAATGGATGTGGTATTCTTTCCAGGTATTATCATCGCCAGTCTCTAACCATACATGTTGTGCAAGGGATCTCGTGAACTTATTAAAGTCTAATAAAACGCCTTCAAAATTGTGGTGCTGTATAGATTCAAGGGCCTTGAGAACATTTTGCGCAGTGATTTCGCGATGGCCCACCTGCTCGAGCGCGTGAAGAAAAATATTCGATGCGATGAATGCTTCAAACGAAAACACGTCATAGCTGAGATTAGCCTCGTCCATGGCTTTGCGATAGCGTTTGGCAATTGGCGACGTATCGGTTTTGGGGTTAGGCACGACCGCGCCAAAAAGAAATTGAAGGCCGTGATTCTTCGCATAGCGACGTAAGGTGCTTTCGGCGGCGAATGAAATCGCAAAGAGTTTGGTATTTGCAAGGGCATTCACACCGAGCTGGCGCATGAACTCTTGCGATGCAGTGGCCGTTGCGATAAAACCTAAGGCGTCGGGCTGTGCCTTTTCGAAATTCTTGATTTGCACATCGAATGTTGTTGTCCCGCGCGTGTACGGCAGCCCTTGCACGTCGGTAATGCCGAGCTTTTTAAGCTCTTGCACCGCGGTTGCAAAAGGCCCACGGCCAAACGTGTCATCTTGATAAAAGAACGCGAATTTGAGAGCGCCATATTCAGAACGCAGTTCGCTTATCAGCGCGCGCATTTCGTCTTCGTAGGTTGCACGAAAATGAACGAGGTTTTTGTAATCGGGTTTGCGCAGCCCCATTGACCCGGTAATCGGAAACATGACGAGCATATTTCTGTCTTTTACCAGGTCGATATAAGCCATCGTCGTTGGTGTACCGGTGGGCAAGATGAGAAAAGGGATGTTTTCGTTGAGATAGCGGATAACGTTGCTGCGGGCAATCTTTGGGACGTAATCGTCGTTGTCGATGTAAAGCCGCAAGAGATGACGAATATTGTTGTCGTCGTGGTTAAAGATATTGATGCTCAGATCGAGGCCGCGCTGAATTTGCCGACCCATGGTTGGCACACCGCGAACGAGTGACATCGTCGATGCGACTTTGACGACACGGTGATTTGATGTTGGTGTCATCTTTGCCGAAATAAGATTTATCGGCCGATCTTTCTTAAACCCGCTCTGGGTGCGCGTATCGCTGAAGATGCGAGAGATGGTGGCATCGAGGACATCGTTGCTAAAATCAATCCGTCCAAAAGCATCGTAATTAAAGTCGAGATAGACGCGATGCACTGTTGTTGGCGACGACAAAATTGCCCACGTCGTTGCACCTTGATCTTGTTGCAGGAGTGCGAGGCCTTTGCGAATACGATTTGACGAGCGCCATTCCTCGGTTTTGATCGCAGCACGCGTATCGAGCCGCGCATCGTTTTGCAGGCGCTTCAAAAACACGTGTGCCTTAACTCGCTCGCGCTGAGCCAAAAAGCCTGTGGAGAGATTTGTTTCGTTGAAGTTGAGTTGTTCTTGCGCATGAAATGCAACGCGAAAAACCTGGTTCTTGCTGCGTGCAAAACTCACGTAAATGGCTTCTGGCAAGGTTCTAAAATAGGAATCGATCACATCTTGGAAAGGAACCTCTTGGGTAGAAAGAAAGCGCCCACGGTCAATGAGCTCACGCCTGAGGCCGTAGTCAACCCAGTGGCTGTCGCGCTCGTGGCGCCCAGCGACGTAAAAGACATTGGTCGGATTTGCTTTCAGCAGCGTCGCTATCAAAATCAGCGAGTCGATGCTGTATGGCGAACGATCAATCGCATCGCCGTTGAAGACGAAATAGACGTTGCTTTTTTGCATGGTGAGGTTGTTGTCGATAATGCCTTCGCTACGCAAATAGCCGAGGTCACGCACGAGGCTATGAAACGCACCGTGAAGATCGCCAAAGACGTACATGACGGTGTCGTCGTCGGATTTGATATGGATGAAACTCTCCTTGCCATTAAAGAGACCAAAATCGTGATTGACTTTGGTCAGTGCCTTCAGCAAATGCGCCAAATAGCGAGGGCTCCAGGGTTCTATGGGCGCGATACCGAGCGCGCGAAGAAAATAGGTTAGCGATGATGCCTGGCGCGTTTTATTGAAGGTCTTATAAGTTGGATCGAGCCAGTCATTATCGTCCGAATTAGGAAACTCAGGGAGTTTTTTAGCGTATGCGGTGATGGCATCTAGGTCAGCGTATTCGTGCGGTAACGAGGGCCGAAGAAAAAAATGGACGATGAGCCCCGCGGCAATCGCGACGATGAAGGCGGTGGTGACGGCAAAGGCAAAGATCTTGCCGGAAACTAACATGATATCCTCACGGCTTCGCATATCGGCTTGTCCATTACAAACCTTACCGCGCCGTGGCTAAGAGATTCCAGGTTTTTTGCTCGATATGGTTCGGCAATGGGCTAAAAATTCGTCACAAACCTTAGCCATGAACCATGGGGCTTTGGCCATTGCTCTTGTCAATCCAAGATGTAACGTAATAGAGTGCGCGGCTCTTTGTTGTGCGTTTATCAATCGCTTGGCTTTTTACGATGAGAACTATTGCAATGCACCATAAACAAATTTGGACTACTCAATTCCTTGGACACGCGGCTCTAATGGCCATGGCTACGCTATTTTTGACGGGCTGCCCCGAGCAACAAATAGCTTCAGATGTTGGCGACAGAAAGCCGCGACGCGAAGAGCCTCTGCGCAAGGAATTGCCCCCCGAGAAGAAGCCATTGATCGGCCTTTTTGTCGACGCCGCATCGAAGACGCCCAAGCCTGACGGCAAATCATGGGCGACCGCATTCCCGACGATCATGGCCGCCGTCGACGTGAGCACAGGCGAGAATATTTATGTCGCGGCGGGGACCTACAAGAGCCCGCGCATCAATCTGCACGACAAAGAGAACATTCGCCTTTATGGCGGCTATAAGGCGGGCGACCGCTATGAGAAAGAAGACTTCGTGATCGAGCCCGATGCATGGGCAATTCTCGATGGCGAAGGTGCCAATCGCCCCTTGGTAAGAATTACCGGCAATTCGCAAAAAATATCTTTTCTCGGCGGTTTTGCCTTCAAGAATGTTATTGGTGAGTCAGCCTTCATCGCCGAAGGTGCGAATGCCGTGAATCGCGTGAAGGACATCATGATCGTCGCGGCGCGATTTGAGGACAACGATAACAATCTTGTTGGTGCAGACGGTGGTGGTTTTCGTATTAAGTTTGCCGAGAATCTGACGCTTGAAGGCATCGATGCGGTTAATAATCGCGCAGCCCGGCACGGTGGCTTTATGTACCTTAATACTGTCCGCGAACTCAGCATCAAGCGCGGGGTTTGGGACAACAATGTTGCGGGTGGTTCAGGCGGTGCTCTCCATTCTACCGATGCCGAGCGCATGACACTGATGGGACAGTCGGTGAGAAATAATCGGGCACAGTCAGGTGCTGGTTTTTCCGTCGTTAATCATCACAACCAAAGCATCACCGATGTCAACTTCGCAGATAATACTGCACAAGTTAACGGCGCCGGTATCGCGATCACCGATACAGACAATTTAACACTCTCTCGGCTGAAGTTCAGCGGCCACAGTTGCACCGGTCCTGGCGACGGCGCGGCACTCTTTGCGTATCGTGGTAGTGGGCTGGCACTGAACCTCGGTGATGGCGAGATCAAGGGCGGTCGCTCTCAAGATGGCGGTGCGTTCATGTTTCAAGCAGTGAATGGCATCACGATCGACGGCGGTAAATTCCTCGACAATAAGGCGACAAGAGACGGCGGCACTATTATGGTCGTGGATACTCAGAACTTCATCATGCGCAACAGCGTGATCGAGGACACTGAGGCGGTGCGTTTGGGTGGTGCGGTAATGCTGTTCCAGCCGGGCCTGCAAGTTTTGGTTCAAAATGTGTCGGTGAAAAACGCACGCGCTACTGGTCGCGGGGGCGCTCTACAAATTAACGGTGCGTTCGTTGGCAAGTTGCCGACAGTAACCATCGAAGACTCGAAGTTTGAAGACAATCATTCAGTCGGTAATGGCGGCGCTATCAGCACGAGTGGGATTTCATACAAAGTTGAAATCAACCGCACGCTGTTTAAGAACAATCGAACCGACAATTTCGGTGGCGCCTTGGCGCTCGACGGCAAAACCAGCGCTCTATCGCGCTTCGTCATTGGTGAGGGAACGAAGTTCATCGACAATCGTGCGACGCTCGATTACGGTGGTGGCGCGATCTTGGCGGTCTTTAATCACGCGATTGCAGTTGGCCCGCCGTCAGCCAATGCCACCGACCGCCAATTGGTGTTCTTCAATACCAAGGCTGACCTTCAGGGCAATCGAGCGGGTGGCCTCAATGGCAACATCTTGCGGGTGACCAGTGACAACGTTGATCAAATTCCGCCTGCGGTAGGGTTGTCGAACGCTGGGCCGCCTCCGAGGGACTACATGGCCCAATATGGCCTTGGGGCGGCTCCACCCTTTACGGAGAAACGCCTCAATTACTTCATCGCCTATTCAATGGTTGCCCATCACACGGCGCCTTGGGATCGTTTGTTGCTCGATTGGGAAGGCAGTACAACTGAAGTTTATACCTGGTAACATCGTTTAACTCGACGGAGGTCTTGTGGCACTGATGCATTCGAACCCACCGGCAATAGGCGCGGCTATCCCTGATTTCTCGCTCTTGTCGGTTGACGGCAAACGCTATGCACTCGAGGATTTCTCCTCGTCAAAAGCATTGCTTGTCATGTTCATCTGCAACCACTGCCCTTACGTGCGCGCGATAGAAGACCGGCTCCTTGCGCTTAGGCGCGCTTTTTTAGTCAAAGATTTGCAAGTCGTTGGCATTTGTTCAAACGACGCTCAAAACTATCCCGACGATAGCGCCGAAGAGCTCTTGAAGCGTGCGCAAGAAAAGAACTACGGCTTTCCCTATTTGGTCGACGACGATCAAACCGTTGCCAAAGCATTTGACGCCGTGTGCACGCCTGATCTGTTTCTCTACGATCAGGATCGCCGCTTGTTTTATCACGGCCAGCTCGACGACAACTGGCAAGATGCGTCAAACGTTGAGCACGAATATGTGAAGGATGCGGTACGTGCAATTCTTGCGAACAACAAGGCGCCAGCCGATCAAAAGCCGAGCATAGGCTGTTCCATAAAATGGAAAAAGTGATTTTCCGGAATGACTATGCGAGGGGGGCACGGTGTAACAGCGCAAGCAGTTCTTCCGCTTTAACAACACTCACCTTGATCACTGTAGCGATATCTTGTGCTTTCGCCTCGCGTATCGATCGAACACTGCCAAAATGACGCAAGAGTTCCACCGCGCGCTTTTTGCCGACGCCGGGGAGTGTGGTGAGCTCACTTTGCAGCGTGCGCGATTTTCGGCTGCGACGATGTGCCGTGAGCGCAAAGCGATGCGCCTCGTCGCGAATGCGCTCGATCAAGTAGCGCTCATAGGTGTGCGCATCGAGCATTAATGGTTCATCCTCGTTGGGCAAAAACAACCGTTCACTCGAATGAATTAGTTTTTCTTCGCCATAGTTTTCTTCTTTGAGCGTGCGCGCCTTGGCGATGCCGGCAGCAAAGACGCCGGTGGTCGCGTTCACCAAAAGATTGGCCTCGTCCATGGCTTTGAGCGCCGCGTTCAGTTGGCCTTTACCGCCATCGATGAGGAGGAGATCGGGTAGATCCCCACCGCTAATGCCGCGCTTGATCCGTCGTGACACCACTTCGTGAATCATCGCGAAGTCATCCATGCCAGGCACCGATTTGATCTTAAACAGGCGGTATTTGCTTTTGTCGGGCTGCCCGTCGATAAACACCACCAGTGAGCCAAACGGTTCGCTGCCTTGAATCAATGAGATATCGATGCATTCGATCCGCGTGGGGCGCACAGCAAGCTTGAGTTTATTTTGCAGCGCGCTCAGCGCAAGCTCATGAGCGTTGTGGCGCTTCATGCGCTCATCAAGGGCTAGCGCGGCATTCTTGGTGGCGATTTCAACAAGACGTTTGAGTTTACCCTTGTGCGGGCACGAGATGCTGACTTTGCGCCCCGAGCGCGTTGACAATTCGTCTTCAAGGCCGTCGAGCTCGCCGACGATGGGCAGCGAAAGGAGGATGTCATGCGGAATATCATCGACGATCTGATCGCCATAGGCCTGCTGCAAAAATGCGCGCAACACCTCTTCGCTCGGAAATGGTTGATCGGAGAAGCCGTAATTGTGACTTCGTTGCCAACTGCCGCGACGAACGAGGATCTGTACGATTTCCACGTCGGGACCAGAACGCACAAGGCCAATGATGTCTTGGTCGCGTTGACGATTGACCTCGTGCACAACTTGACTCGTGAGCGATGTTTTGATCGCTTCCAACTGATCGCGAATCTTCGCGGCAGCCTCGTATTGTTCAAGTTCAGCGAGTGTCCACATCTTAGCGTTTAGGCGCTTTTCAATTTCCTGATAATGGCCACTCAAAAACAACGCGGTGTTTTCGAGTTCTGTGGCGTAGTCAGGCACGTCGAAGACGCATGGCGCAGTGCAGCGACCGATTTGATACTGCATGCACGGCCGCGTGCGATTGTCGATGACGGGATCAGCGCAGGTGCGCAGCATGAAATACTTATTGATGAGATCGAGTGTTATGCGCAGGCGGCCGGCCGACGGATAGGGGCCAAAATAGCGCGCACGATCTTTTTTGGCTTTGCGCACTACTTCGAGGCGCGGGTAAACATCATGCTTACGCCCATGTTCTTTGGGGCGTTTAAGCTTGATCAAAAGATAATTTTTGTCGTCGCGCAACATGATATTGAAGCGCGGCAGATGCTTTTTAATGAGCTCGCGCTCAAGCACCAACGCTTCGGTGTCGTTGCGCACAACGACGATATCGATATCGGCAAGGATGTTTTCGAGGTATTGAACGAAAATGCGCGTGTCGGTACCCTGAAAATAGCTTCGGAGGCGAGCGCGAAGATTTTTGGCTTTGCCAATATAAAAAATTTCACCCTGATGATTTTTCATCAGGTAGCAACCAGGTTCAGTGGTAATGCTCTTGATCTTTTTTGCTACGTATTGAAATCCCTGCTCCATAAGCCATTATTGTGCTTTTTTGGGCGCGGTTTGTCTAGGCGCATCTACAGTTGAGGTAAGCAATGTTCGATCCTAAAAAATTATTTGACATGGTTAAGAATGCCGGCGAAATGCAAAAAAATATGGCCGAACGATTGAAACAATATAAGGCAACCGGCGAAGCTGCTGGCGGCATGGTCAAGGTAACTATGAACGGTCACTTTGAGGTTGAAT
>CAZRSD010000008.1:0-11152 GCA_964602645.1 uncultured Myxococcales bacterium | reverse complement strand
TCATCGATGAAGCACTCCTGAAAGAAGAAACGGCCTTCGTTCAAGATGTCGTGAAAGCAGCAGTGAATGATGCGACGGCTCAATTGCGTGGCAATATGGCCGACTATTTCAAATCACTCGCTGGCACGTTGGGGTTCTAATTTGTCGAGCGATCCGATTTTACGCCTCGTTAATGAGTTGACGCGCTTGCCGGGTATTGGCGAGAGAACTGCGCTCCGTCTTGCGCTCCATCTGTTACAGCAAAAGAAAGAGCACGTCATGAGTCTTGCAGAAAGTCTCGTCGACGTTGCACAAAATGTTGTAGAGTGCATCATCTGCTTCAACTTGACGGCATTTTCTGAACTCTGTGGCATTTGTCAAAAGCCTGGGCGGGATTCATCGGTTGTGGCAGTGGTTTCGTGTATTCAAGATCTCATGGCGATCGAAGCATCGGCGAGCTTTCGTGGGCGCTACCATGTATTGCATGGAGTGTTGCAACCGATGAACGGCATTGGTCCCGATCGCTTGCGTATTGAGGGTTTGAAAAAACGTCTCGGTAGCGATCCGACAATCACGGAATTAATTTTGGCAACACCTTCCACCGTCGAGGGTGAGGCAACCGCATTATTTCTCAGTGAACAGGTTAAACCGTGGCCCATAAAATTGTCGCGTATAGCGAGCGGCGTGCCCGTAGGAGGAGATTTGCAATTTGCTGATCGACTCAGTCTTGCGCGTGCGCTGCATATGCGACAAGAAGTTTTGAAACATCATGACGGCAGCTTTTAACGAGTGCTGTCTTGTGCTTTTTGAATTCTCTTCTAGATTGAAGTTTTTAGAATGGATTTATCGTGTGTATTTGCCTAGTGGTGAACATCGATTGGAGATTTTAGTATGGCTAATGATTTGCATTATCTTTTGGTGTTACACAAATATCCTCGTTAATCGCTTAAGTTTGGTGGGATGTAAATCTGCTACATCTTTTTTGTTGCGTCTGTAATGCTGCATCGTGTTACCTTTTTAATAATTGGTAATAAGCCTTAAGGGCTGTGTGTTTAAGTGTGGCTTTGCGCTGAGTGAAAAATAGGAAATAATAATGATAAGAGATTATCATTAGGCCAGTGGCAAGGGGCAGAGAGCATGTTTTTAAATAGTCAGGTTAGAATCTTGTGGCGCAATGTGTGCGTCATTGGCCTCTGTGCTTTCTTTAACCAAGCGGGACTCACGAATACAACGGTGTCCGGCAAGACCATGCTGGCGCAAGCGCTTAAGACTCCCGTCTCCTTCGACGAACTCGACGAATCCGAACCACCTAAGACTGAAGATGAAGAAGCCGCCGACGGTGGTGGCGAGGCTGCAAAAGAGGCAGGCGAATTACAAGAAAAAGGCAAAAAGTCTCGTGTTAGAAAATCACCGTTACCGACGGTGGATGAACTGATTGAAGCTAAACTTTCAGCGCTTCGTTCCAAGCAGGAAGAGCAAGAAAAAGCTCTCGCGGTTGCTGAGCAAAAGCTCGCGCAAGAAGTTGCAATCGAAAAGCGCACCTTTGATAACAACGCGTATGTGTCGCTATCGATCAAGAACACCGCGCCACCACAAGATTACGAATTGAAGAGCACTGATATCTACGTTGACGGCAAGCGCATTGCCCGTGGTGGTCCTCGCAATAATGGTTTGCCACGTAACGCCGAGTTTTTCTTTGGCGCCGTGGATCCCGGCTGTCACGACGTGAGGGTCGTTGCGAAATATATTCGCTTGAAGAACGATCTCATCAGCCGATTCAAGGTCGATCGCGTCGTGCATGTGACGAAGACCTTAGGTTTCGTCGCGAAGAATGGCTACCGCGTTGAGATTAACATCGAAGGTTTTGAGCAACACAATTCGCTTGTGAATTGGCATCGTGGACCAGCGCTGCGTTTTAATCGTTCCATGCGCCCTAATTTTCTGCCCGGCGCAACCATGGTGTCGATGGATGATGTCTTAAAGCAAGGTAGGCTCCATATTGAATATTTGACCGAAGACACCACGCATCACGAGCTCGTCGAGAAAAGCCTGAGCATAGATGGTTTGCCGATTCTCGTCGCCGAAAAGCATAACCCGAAAAACGACAAGAGCATCGTATTTGATGGTCCGCTCGCCGAGGGCAAGCACACGCTCAATGTGGTTTTGCTGTTTAAAGAAAAGAAATGGGTTCAGGGGGGTGCGAACTATAATTTCCGTTTGAGCTTCAATCGCGACTTCTACGTTATCAGCGGCCAAAACACCTTCGTTAATTTGGCGGGCATGCCGAATGACGGCTTTAAGCGTTCTTCGCACGATACGCGTTATGCGCGCGCCATCAGCGAAATCAAGTCGCAAGAATATAGCGACATGTTCTCGGATATGACGTGCAAGGAGCAGCGCGACAAGGCCGCCACAGAAGAACAGAAAAAGATTCGCGACGCTGCAAAAGTAAAAGTACAGCAAAAAGAGGCACCAGCACCGGAAAAGAGTGGTGAAGAGGTAGGCCCTACTCCTGCGTCGACCCCAGCTACGGGCGAACCTGCAGCGCCGCCAAAGCCAGAAGATGTTGCACCAGCTCAACCGGAAACGCCGCCGCTGGAGGAACAAGGTGGTGAGCCGGGGCTTCTACCTGTTCCCACGGAAGTGCCATTACCAAGTCCACCAGTGATCGTGCCGGATCAAGGTGTGGAAGGCCCAGGTGCACAACTTCTCGATGATGGTGTTGAACACGGTGCTGTTGATGCATCTGCGGTCAATGCACCAAATGTTGACGCAAGCCAAAAAACTGAAGGGCTTGATGCTCCGGCGGAGGGTTGATTCTGTGTTCAATGGACTCAACCCAACAACGCTACTCAGATTACTCGTGGTGGCTTTGCCGCTGGCGACGGTAACGGCGTGCAAGCACGTTTCGCCAAAGACGAAGGCGGACACGAAAACGCAGACGACGGGTACTGCTGCGAAAGTCGAGAAGGCTCGTAATTTCAACGAACCCTTCTTGGTCGAACCGCAACTTGGACATGCGCGCACGCATTTCCGACGACACGACTATCGACGTGCGTTGTTGTCGCTCCAAGGAACTATCGAAGGTGCTGAAGCGCTCTTTATTGCCGCGGAATCAAATTTTCGTTTGGGCAATTTTGACGAGGCCAGACGCCTGTACGAAGAATTGGTTCGCACTACCGAAGACCCGATAGAACGTCGCAAAGCGCAAATTCGTTTGTTTGACGTCGAGCTCAAGACCAAAGATACGCAATCAGCCATCGATCGCTACATTGCATTTACGAAAGAATATAAGAAGCCGCCCGCGCAAATGCGGTATGGCTTAGGCAAATTGCTCTACGATGCGGATTACAAAGACCGCGCCGAAAAGATTTTGCGCCCTATCCCAAAGGATAGCGAGTACTACATACGCGCACGCTACATTGTAGCTGCGCTTGGCATGGATAAGAAGAAGCCTGATGCGAATGTGAAGATTTTTGCGCAGATTGAAAATCTCCCACCGTTAAGCGTCGAGGACCATTCTGTTCGACAACTCGCTATTTTGGCGCAGGGCCGCATTTACGCAGCAGCGGGTAAAGAGGATTTGGCGGCTAAAACCTATTCACGCGTAGCACTCGCGGGCGAGTTTGGTGAAACCGCAACTATTGAAGCGGTACGAACGATGTTGCAGCGTGCCGCAGAAGCGCGAGTGGGCGACGGCAGATTTAAGCGAGCGTCGGAATTTCGCAGGTCATTGGTTGAATCTGAAGCCATTAATACCGCCCTTGCCACGATAGCGCGCTATCGCAAATCCTATGAAATTGATTGGCGCAAACCGGAATTGCTCACGCTGATGGCCCAGCTCTATGTCGAGGCCAGACGTTACGATGACGCGCGACTCGCTTATGAGGAACTCATCAGGCATTATCGCCGCATCTATGACGAGTTGACCAACGACGAGAAGGACACCAAGGTGTGGTCGTATTTCGCGCTTAACGTCGAGCGTGATAAGCACAAAGCCCGTCCTCACGTGATGGTTGTGGGAGTGCCTGAAACGTTGGTGCGCGATGTTCCTGAGGTCAAAGAGATATTGTCTTTGCGTGATAGTATCGAAAGTGGCGAGCGAAAATTGGTGTCGCTTGAAGAGCAGGCTTCCTTGCAGAAAATTTCGCAAGAGGTTTTAGCAACCGCGCGCGCTCGTCAAAATGGGCTCGCGAATGCTTACAATGCCATGGTTATTAAAAAGCAAAAGCGCTTTAAGGAAGTCATTGCGGCTAACGTCAATAGAAGTCTCGCCGAGGCGGAGTTTAAGCGCGCTGAATTAGTCGTCATTGAAAGAAGTGATCTCAAGAAGCAACAAAGCGTTGTGCACGATTTCCAAAGTGAAAAGATCGAAGCGTTTGAGAGCGATTTGAAGAAGCTTGACGAGGGTGGCTCATTATGAACCTGAGAGAGCTTTTTCAAAGACTCGTCGTCATGGCGTTGTTTGGCGCGGGTTCGCTTATGGCAGCCAAAGAAGCGGTTGCGCAAACTCAAGCGGCACCGGCACAATCTGATGCGAAGCCAGCACCAGCGGCTCAAGAAGAAGGGGTAAAACCCGCTGTTGTGAGCGAGACGACGGAAGCATTGCCGCCGCCGATAGAAACTGAAATTCCCGTTTCATCACCCGATCCAAATCAAGCGGGACCAGCGACGATAGCGTCGCCCGATCAAGTCGATCAGGAACCAGAGCCTGAGGTGATAGTTGCCCCAGCACCTGACCTGAGCCCTGAAGTGAAGCTCATGCAGGCGATCGAACCGGATTTCGTTCCTAAAGATGATCGTGCCGTTCAGCTTTTCCTTCTGCAAAAGGTTGTTCAAGATAACGAGGATGAGCTCAAAAAGAAGATCGAGCTCAAGTTAACGACGCGCGAAAGCTTCACGCGCAAATTCCGCGAGGACCTCAGTCGCTTTGTTGGTGAACGCACCACAGCACTCGATACGAAACTTGATGCATCGGTCGATGAGGCCATTGAATATTATGAGCATGCACTCAAGCACAATGGCGACGACAAGAGCTTTGCGCCTGATGCGCTTTATCGCTTAGGCCTTTTCTATTTCGAAAAGGACGAGAAAGACTATTTCGAAAAACTTGCGCTCTACAACGACGCTCGTGAGCAAGGTCGTGACGATGTGCCATACCCTGAAGAGAATTTCACGCGCACGATCGACACCTATGAAAAGCTCATCGATGAATATCCCGAATTTCGCCATAGCGACGGTGTGTATTATTTGCTTGCGCTTGCCTTGTGGTATGAGGGCGCCTTCTACAATGCAGTTGATCGTTTCCAGCAGTTGATCGCCAAGTATCCCCAATCCCGCTACGTAGAAGAAGTGTGGTTCCGCCTTGCCGAGTACTTCTACGACATGAACGAGTATGACGATGCGGTTGCTGCCTATCAGCGCGTCGCCAGTAATCCCAAGGCACCGCTTTATGACAAGGCCATCTATAAGATGGCGTGGTCGCACTATCAGAAAGACCGCTTTATGGCGGCGATCGAAGATTTCATTCGCGTCCTTGAGATCACGGCGAAAGAATCAGGACAAGGTGGCGCGACGGGCATGCGCGCAGAAGTGACGCGCTACATCGTGAAGAGTTTTGCAGAGCAACTCTTGCTTGAAGAAAGTGCGAAAGGTGGCGTGCCTAAACCAAAAGCTGCGCAGAAGGCCGCTGCTAAAGGTGTAAAGCCCGAAGCGAAGCCCGACGAGAAAGTCTCTGCGGTGAAGCCTAAGCTTGATAAGAACGAAAAAGAATATGCCGAGAAGATTGGCGCAAAGCTTGCTGACCGCATCATTGCGTATCTCAAAGAACGAAAAAATCCTGCCTATACGCGTGAGATTTTTATCGAGCTTGCATCGCAACTCTTAGATGAGCAGAAGATTGAAGGTGCTATCCGCGCGTTTGATCAAACCATCGCACTCGATCCGAAGCATCAAGATAATCCGCGCATCGCAAGCCAAATCGTCGACATTCTGCAAGATGACGAAAGGCTTGAAGAAGCGCGTGCTCGCAATCAAAAGTTGATCAGCACCTATGGCAAGAGGAGCCGCTGGTTTCGATCGCATGCGGGTGATTACCTAGCACAGTCCTATGCGCGTGAAGCGGTGCGTGATGCAATGTTGGCACTTGCCGTCTACCATCACCGCACAGGTAAGCAACTTAAAGAAGCAAAGAATGTCGAGGGTGCCGAGACCAATTTCAAACGTGCCGCATCACTCTATGCCGCTTATGTTCGCGAGTATCCGGAACGCGAAGACACGCATAAGGCCATCTTCTACATGGCGGAGTCAGCTTACGAATTGAACCGCTATCGTTTAGCGCTCGATGCCTATCAGTTGCTCAAAGACTATCCGTTACCGATGCCCGAGGGTATTCGTCGCGATGCGACCTTTAACATTGTCTTTACGTTCCGAAGCCAAGCGTCAGCGCTTCAAGGAAATAGATTTTGATGCGCTCACGTCGAAATCGCGCGGTCAAACTGCTGAAGAAATTCCTGAGCTCGGTAAAAAATACCTCGCGTCGATCGATGAGTTCTTAAAAATTGCGCCGCACGACGAACAAGTTCCTGTTCTGCTCTTTCACGCAGCAGCTATCTATTATGTGTACGGGCAATCGGATGAAGCGCAGTCGCGATTCTATTTTATCATCGATACCTTTCCGCAATCAGCCGCGGCATCCGTTGCTGCGCGCTTGATTATTGACGATGCGGTATCTAAGGAAGAATGGGCACGCGTTGTTGATTTGGCTAAGCGCTACAAAGAACAAAACCTCGGTGGCTTGCAAGGTGATTTTGCGCGCATCGAAGGCAATGCACGATTCAAGATTGCACGCTCCGTGTATGAACAAGCAAATGAGTTGCAGAAGAATAATCAGATCAACGAAGCTAAGGCGAAGTTTAAAGAATCTGCGGATCTTTTCTCGGCTTTGCTCGCTGAAGATCCAAAGAATCCTTACGCTGACATCATGCTGTTTAACACGGCACGAGCGATTGTGCTTTCGGGCACGAGCACGGCGGCCATTCCGCTTTATCGCAAGCTCTACAAAGAATATCCCGATAGCGAGTATGCAAAATCGGCGCGGTTCCAAGAAGCGTTGGCGTTAGAAAAGATGCTTAAGTTTACTGAGGCAGCGCAGGCGTACGACGGCATTATCAAGCAAGATCCGAAATCGGAAACTGCTGGCGACGCTATGCTCAATAAAGCCCTGCTCTACGAAGCTGCCGGTGATTTACCGAATGCAACGGCGGCATTTGTTGAGTTTGCAAAGCGCTATCCGGAACGTGAAGAAGCTCCTGATGCGTATTTGTCGGCGGCAGGCATCTACAAGAAAATGGGTAAGATCAATCAACAGATCGCCATGCTCGAGCAATTCATTAAGCAATATCGTCGTGACAAAGCAAAGATTCCTGCGGTCATTGAAGCACATGTGCAAATTGCCGATACGTATACTGACCTTGAGCGCGGCACCAATTCGCCGGCGCAGAAAAAGAATTATGACAAACTGCGACGTGATAACTATCGCTCAGCTATCGATCTTTATAGCCAAGATTTGAACTCCGGCGTAGCTGCATATTTTGCTGCGAAAGCGCAGTTGGCCCTCGAGAAGCCTGAGCAAGAGGCATTTAAAAATCTCACTATCAATGCGCGTGTTGGCAAGGCGCAGGGTGAACAGCTCACCGCGATGATGAAACAGCTCACCGAACTATCGGCGAAAGATGAAGCGATCATCAGAAATTTTGCACAGCCCGTGTGGAATGCTGAAGCGATGCGTCGTATCGGTTCGCTCTATGAACATCTTGCTAAGAGCATGGTGCGTGCGCCGTGCCCGCGCGATGTCGCCGCTGTGGATGAATACGCGTGCGACGAGTACATGGTGCTCCTCGAAGACAAAGCCGCTGTTCTCGAAGAGAAAGCGCTGGGCGCCTATAAGCAAGCGTATGAAATCGCGATGACTTCCTATGATGCACCACCCGAACTCGTGACGAATATCCTCGCTGGTCTCAATCGCTTGCGTCCGGGCGAATACCAACGCGTCGGTAATTTGATTGAACAGCCGGTGACGGGCGCGATATTTGGTCAAGGACGGATGTTGAGCACGGGTAATATGGCGTCGTCGCTACACCCACAAGAAACTGATCCCGATAAGAAGCCTGAAACGGTGCCCGAAGTGCCTGCTGAAAAAGTAGAAGAAACGACCCCTGAAGAAACGCAAACCGAGCCACAGGAGGAAGAGGCGGCTCCGACGGAAGAAGAAGAGTCTGAGGACGAGTTTGGAGAGGAAGAATAATGACAAGGCTCAGAATTTCTATTGCGTATTCGGCGCTTGTTGTCCTCATGCTGGTGACGTCTGGTTGTGCCGGCAAAAAAATCGTTGTTAAAGACTCGTTGTCTACCGATGCGACAGAAGAGGAAAAGAAAGAGTTTGCGCTCAGGTTGTTTAAAGAAGGTGCGGAACTGCTCTTTGTCGACAATCAGGTGGCGGTCGCTAAATTTGACGCTGCGCGTGAAATTGACCCGACATTGATTCCTGCATATTTTAACGCTGGTGTTGCGTTTGAAGCATTGGGCCAGCCTCTCGAAGCATCACAGCGCTATGAAGCGTGCCTGCAACAAAACAAAGAACAAACGAATTGCCTCGACAACTGGGTGCTCACCAAAGTAGCACTGGGCCAAGTCGATGAAGCAGAGCAACGCGTTGAGCAATATCTCAATGAGTATCCCGATAAGCCCTTTGCCATGGTAGCCGCGGCAAAGCTTGCGCTTGTGCGTAAGGACTATGCACGCGCCGAGCGTTTCGCGCGACAAGCGATCGAGCGCGAGGCTGAAAATGTGGAAGCACTCTTTGTGATGGCGCGGATTTTTTATGAGCGAAAGCAGTATCCGGCGGCAAAATGGGTCTTAAAGAACGCTATTGAAATAGCGCCGTCGCATGGCGGACTTCATTTAGCGCTTGGTCACACCGAAACGGCACTTGGTTTATTGCATGATGCGCTCGATTCCTATCAGCGAGCAGTAAAGACTCAGCCAACTGATGAGGCGCTCGAAAGCCTTGGTCTGCTCTTGTTGAAACGCGGTCGCGTCACCGAAGCGTTGCCCCTCATCAAGCGCCTTGCTGAAATCAGACCGACCGACGGCCGCAATCTTCTGCATTTGGGTAACGCCTACATGGCGAATAAGATGTTTGACGAGGCGAAGACTTCCTATTTTGCAGCACTTGAGAAAAAACCCGATGAACTCGACGTTAACTTCAATTTGGGACTGCTTTATTATGATTTGAAGCCCAAAGACTTGCCGGAGATAGATCGCTTAAAGACGTCAAAGAATTATTTCGAAGCGTTTTTAAAGAAGCCCAGCTTGAGCAAGGATCGTCTCGCCGAGGTGAAAGAATATATTCGTATTCTGACGCAGAAGATCGAAATGGAAGAATACGCCGCTGAATCGGCTAAGGCTGCAGAGGAAGAAGAAGAGCCAAAAGAAGAGCCGCCTGAAGAACCAAAGCCTGAGAATAATGCCGTCGATACCAATGGCCTCGACAAGGAAGCTCCTGAGGCTAAGGAAGAGAAGGCGCCCGCAGCTGTTCCCAAAGAAGAAGCCATAGAGCAAAAAGAAAAGGAACAACCGAAGAAGGGCAAAGAGCCAGAGAAGAAACGCGATCAGCCCGAAGGTTTTGAGGAAGAGGAAGAAGACTTTTTCGACGATTTATAAGCAACTTTGCGTGAACGAGGTATCGATACGGATTGACACGGTGGTCTTTTGTAGTTAGGGGAGTGCAAATGTTGTCATTGAATGGTTTGGTTTCGATTGTATTATTAATGGTTATGTCGGCGTGCTCATCGGTATTGCATGCTGAGGTGTTGGAGCTTGGTGAATCACAGCTCCATGGCAAGAAGGACCAGCCCGAAGCGATGACTTTTGTCTCGCGCGCACAACTCATATTGAGTGAACCGCGAAGAGAGTGGAAGCCTGTGGATAAGATCGAGCAAGAAATCTCACGAGATATTTTTGCAGTGTCGGTACCTGAATAGCGATTTGTATATTGAAGCCGTTTTCATATCTTGGTCAAAGATAAATGAATCTTAAGATTGACCATATTTAAATTAATGAAAATGGCTAAACTTTGATAGTATTTGTTTGGTTCTTGTTTTAGTTGTTAGCGAACAATTGTTTTAGCGGTTGTAATGTTGGGGGCAAACTTCCCGCCGCGTGAAACAAAATTCGTTAGTTGTTGAGAGGAAAAGAAAATGGGTGAATTTGCAGCGTTTTTCGTCGAGGGTGGGGTATGGATGGTTCCGATCGCACTCGTTTCAGTTGTAGCAGCCGCAGTGTGTATTGAGCGTCTTTATGCCATCATGGTGGTCTACAATACCGACGGTAGAAAACTCTATCAACAAGTTTGGAATTCTCTGAAGAATAATCAAGATGCCGAGGCGATCAACGCATGTGACAAAGTAGGCAAATCTGCCGTCGCACGCGTGTTGAAGAATGGTGCTGTCCACGCACGTGAAGGCGAAGAAGCAGTAGCGAGCGCGATGGAAGAAGCGACGATCGAAGTGACTCCGCAACTGCACAAGCGTACGAACTCGCTCGGTGGTTTGGCATCGCTTGCGACGCTGCTCGGACTTCTCGGTACGGTTATGGGTCTTATCGACGCGTTCCGCGTTGTCGCTGAAGCGCCTGCCGACCAAAAGTCGCAGCTCATGACGAAAGCTATCGCTGTTGCTATGAACACGACCGCTTTTGGTCTTCTCGTCGCTATTCCCGTAACGATGGTCTATCTCTTGTTGGTTGGTACCACCAAGCGGATCACGGATGAGATGGACATTTACTCGCTGAAACTCGAAAACAATTTGCGCACTCAACGTAAGTAGTTCGCGGGTATTTTTGAGAATCCGTCAGGGCTAGGAGTGGACTATGGCGAAAAACCGTAGGGCGCGTGGTGGTGATGAGCCGTTTCCAGAACCAGATACGCTGCCATTGATGAACATTATTTTCATGCTGATCTTGGCATTGTTGACCATGTCGGCAATGCTGCCCTTGGGCTTTCTATCGTCAGAAGCGCAAAAGCTTTCTCGAGGTGGCGGTGGTGCTGCGGCTCCAGAATCGGATAAGAAGCCGCTTACCTTGATCCTCTTCATCACGGCAACTGGGTACAACA
>CAZRSD010000007.1:18050-20578 GCA_964602645.1 uncultured Myxococcales bacterium | reverse complement strand
ATCACCGTGGTGCGCAAAACCAAATTAGGAATATTGGATTTGAGGCTCTCGATAATCGATGTGAGGCGCTTCTTGCTGCCACCGCGACGCATGAGGCGAAGCACGTTTTCCGAGCCGTGCTGCACGGGCATGTCGATATAGGGCAACACGTTCTTGTTTTCGAAAACTTTGAAATACGCATCGCTAAAGCTACGAGGATAGGCATACATTTGCCGAATCCAACGGATACCGTCGACAGAAGAAAGGCCAGCGAGCAATTCAGCAAGCCCTGGGCGATTGGGCAAATCATGTCCATATGCCGTCAAGTCTTGGCCGATGAGGTTAAGTTCGGTCACACCACTGCGCGCAAGAAACGCAGCTTCTTTGACAAGGTCATCGATGCTGCGGCTGCGTTGTGCGCCGCGCAATTTAGGAATGATGCAAAATGCGCAGGCGTTGTCGCAACCTTCGGAGATGCGCAGATAGGCTGAAAATGACGGTGACGTATTGACGCGCGGCAGATCAAATTTCTCGATATACGAAAGATCCGACGTCACCAAATTCTTTTGCACCGTTTTGCGGCTGAGCACTACGAGGCCGTTGCCTTTGCTATCGCTGTCACCGACGACGAGACCGTCAAATTTGAGGATGTCGTTGACCTTGGTGTAATCCGACGTACCAAAAAAATGGTCGACTTCGGGTATCTCTTTTTCAAGCTCTGCCGAATAGCGTTGTGCAAGACAGCCCGTCACGATGAGCTTTTTCTGCCCACCTGACTCTTCTTTGAGCTTAGCTAAACGCAAAATAGCGTCGATGGATTCTTCCTTAGCTTCATTAATAAAAGCGCAGGTGTTGATCACCAACGTATCTGCCTGGTCAATGTCAGTTACGATTTCATGCCCGTCTGATTGAGCCATGCCGAGCATATGCTCGGCATCGACTCGATTTTTGGGACATCCCAGCGAGGTTAAATGAACTCTAGCCATGATCCCTTGATTTACCTTTAGGTTTATTCAGATTGCGAAATGCATCGCCAAGCGTTGTGCGCGCCGCACCTTGGCCCTGCTCATTTAAATAAGACTCATATGCTTTTTTGGTTTCAGATTCTGCGGCCGCCCGCTGACTAATGGAAATGCGTTGGCGCAGCGGATCGCATTGCGTGACAACGACTTCAATTTCGTCGCCAAGCTTAACATTGACGCGACCTTGATCAGCATCGTCGTCGGCCATTTGGCTGCGTGGACAAAAGCCGGTCAACTCGCCATCGAGCTTACATACAACACCCGCACGCTTGACTTCGATAACCTCAACCTTATGCACGCTGCCGCGTCTAAATAGGTTCTTCCATTTTTGCCATGGATCTTCGTGCGCGCGTTTGATGGAGCACGACACGCGTTGCCGACGAGAATCGTAGCCGAGTACCGCGGCTTCAACTTCTTGACCCACGCTGAAGATCTTTTCAAGCGGATCTTCACTGCGCGCCCAGGTTGACTCGCTGCGTGGCACAAAGCCCTGGCTCGATTCATCGAGTTCGACAAAAAGGCCGAAATCATGAATGCTCACGATCTTAGTTTTGATCACCACGCCCACAGGGAACTGCCCCGAAAGTCGTTCGACAGGGCTCATTTCAAGCGCCTTGGTGGACAATGAAATGCGGCGTGCCTCTTTGTCAACGCGCAACACGAGCGCCTTGACATGCTCACCGATCTTAAAATGTTGCGACGGATGCTTAATGCGGTTCCACGTGATTTCGCCGACGTGGATGAGGCCTTCAACGCCATCCTTCAAGCGAACGAAAGCACCAAACTCAGCAAACGCAACGATGTCGCCTTCCACTTCAGAGCCTGGCTTAAACACCCGCTCAATGGATTGCCACGGATCCGCGTTCATGTCCTTGATGCTCAATTTCACTTTCTTGGTTTGGGTATCAATGCCGATGATCTTCGCATTAATCTGTTTGCCGACGGGCACCAAATCCTTTAGACGTGGCTTTTTGTCCCAGGAAATATCGCTAATGTGCAAAAAACCATCAACCGCGCCGAGGCTCACAAAGACGCCATATGGCATGACGGCTGAGACTTGACCGTTGACTTGATCGCCCACCTTGTGCGATGCAAAGAACGCATCTTCATCTTTTTTGCGATTTTCTGCCAAAAGTTCACGACGCGAAACAACAATGTTGCCGCGCGTCGGATCAAATTCGGCGATTTGCACCTCGACAATGCGTTCATCGTTATCGCGAAGTCCTTCCGTACGTCGCAAACCGGTGCGGCCCAAGGGCAAAAAGGCGCGAAGACCGAAGCCATTTTCCGCTTCATCGCGGCTTCCAGCAAAGAGCGCTACCGAATAGCCGCCCTTAATTTCACCGACGACATACCCCTTGATAGTCTCATTCTTTGCCTGCGCGGCTTGCGCACGCACCATGAGATCAAGCTCAACACCCTTGATTTCGCTGCCCGAAAATGGCCGTTCGCTCGCCGCTTGCGCAGCGATTGCATCTTCAAGATAAATGCGGATTGATGTGCCAATGTTGCGATCGACGCCGACAC
>CAZRSD010000007.1:0-18040 GCA_964602645.1 uncultured Myxococcales bacterium | reverse complement strand
CACAAAGCTCCTCATTCGGCACAAACACGGTAATGGCGTCACCATCTTTCGCGATGCTAACATTCAAGCCATCCGCTTCAATTAATTTAATCTGCCCGTCATGCACCGCATTCCAAAATGCCGAGCCTTCAACTGCAGCCAATTCCTCGTCGCCATAACTTACGCCTGGCTTGGGTATTTTTTTGATCGAACCCTTACGCTTCTTCTTCTTTGGCACATCTGCCTTTGGGGTTTCGATTGGAGGATGCGCGACATCCTTATTCATTTCGATGTTCATCAGGTATGCCCTACCTAGGTCATGAACACTAACAATGCACTATGGCCGTTAGGTCATCCCTTTGTTCAAAAACTTACAGCGAATAACCGCTCACAAGCTCTTTAAAATCCGCCAAGCAGCACTTCTTGCCACCTTTCAGGCTTTTTAATCTCATTACACTAGAACAGCGCAGGAAAAAACACCATACGGACCAGTTGAGGCTCCTTATTGCGAATATTATGCATAGGCTCTATTAAACCTCCTGTTGCAAGGCGCAAATACGCGCTCAAAACTAGGAAAATAAAATGTCAATTATTGCTGAAATGTCTAAGGAATTTCGTTTTGAAGCGGCTCATTTTCTCCCCAAGGTGGCGCCTACGCACCAATGCCACAAAATTCATGGCCACAGCTATTTGGTGACCGTGCGCGCGGAAGGCTTCATTAATGAAGAGCTCGGGTGGGTCATGGATTTAAATGACCTTTCAGAGAAGTTCGCCCCCCTGTTGAAAATCCTCGACCATTCACTACTGAACAACATTGAAGGACTAGAAAACCCCACGGGCGAAAACGTTGCGGTGTGGATTTTGACGAGGCTGGGTGCGCAATTGCCGCAGCTTTCTTCAGTAACGGTAGAAGCAACCAACAGAATTGCCATCACGGTCCATAGGCAGGCGGCGCGTTAGAAATTGTCATGCAAGCGATGGCTTGCATGCAGACGCCTAGCCAGGTGACGCTTGAAGCTCGCAAAATTAGATAACAGATGGCATTAAACGACGCTCATCGATGCCGGTGCTAAAATACATTGCAATATGGCAGGCTATAACCAAAGACAAATGAGACTATTCGCTGCGATTATTGTGGGTGTCTTTGTTGTATTATTTTTGCCTTCGTGCGCGTCGACTTCTACAGTAAGAAAATCGCCCACCACCCAGCGAACCTCATCTCCTGCACAGCCACGACAAAAGATATCCGACAACGAGCGCCAACGTATCGCAAGCATTGCCCAACAAGCCCTCGGCCGCCCGAGTTTAAAGGTTGGCAAAAAACAATTTCGCGCTGACTGTTCAGGCACTGTGCGCGCCATCTTTGCGCGCGCTCGCGTGGGACTTGGCGGTATCCTCAAAAGCAATTACGAAAACGATGTCAAAGCCATCTATCGCTACGTGCAAAAATACGGCGCCATCATCAAAAACAATCCAAGCCCTGGTGACCTGGTCTTTTTCCACAACACCTATGACCGCAGCCGCAATGGGCGCATGAACGATCCGCTAACCCATATTGGCATCGTCGAACGCATCGAAGGAACTACGGTCCATTTTATTCATCATCTCGGGCAGTCGATCATTCGCTCGCGGATGGACCTATCGCTTCCGGCAAAGACATTTAACCCGTCGAGCAACAAAAAAATCAACGACATTCTGCGCAGAGCGCAAGGGCCTCATCGCGCGTATACCGCAGGCGAACTTTTTGCGGGGTTTGGGCGTCTTTAGCATCAACAGCTTCTAAGCCATTTTCGAGGCTATGGCGGCACCTATCGCACCATCGAAGCCCTTGCGAAGGCCGTCGATGGTGCGTGCGAGCGCTGCCAACTGTCGGTGTATCAAGTTATTGAGCGTTGCGAATGAAGGAATTTTTCTGCACCACAGCTTCATAGAAGTGGCGGCAGCCCGCGTCATTTCAAGTTAGAGGTGATACTAGTTGGTGGCATTCGCACAACCGAATGGTGTGAACAATCACGACAGCGATTTTAGCGACGTGACCGATCGTCAACGCTTTCATGAGCCACTGCGCATCAAAAGGCGCACGATCCGTGCGCCCCAAAAACTACTACATGACGATGTTCATAGCTTATCACATTTTCCTGCACAACCGCAATCACAAACTTTCTCACCAGTGCGGCATGCACAATCCGCGGGGCAAGAACAGTTATGAGCGGCGCCGTCGCTACTCGTCGTGGTTGCTGCATTGATCGTGCTTGAAGCCGCTTTATCAGCGTCTCCTGCGCAGGTTTCATGATGGCCTGACATAGCGACATTTGCGCCGAACAGTAAGAATGCAAAGATCGCAGTAACGGTCGACATGCGTGATACCTCCTCTAACGAATGGGCAGTCCCTCCATGGTAAACCCTTGACCATGGTCTAGAGTCAAGAAAAACGCACTCGAAAATCTGCGCATGTCGCGGAAATTCACTTCCGCCCCGAACACCAATTCAAGGCGGCGCGTGGCCTCTACAGCCCCGTTCCTCCTGAACGCCTGATAAATTTAGTTAGTAACGTCCCAAGAGCCAAGCAACACACTTTTCCAAATCAAACCACTTCACCGTCATCAGTAAAAATGCTCGCGAATCATCGCGACAGTTTTAGCTCCTATTCGATGCTGGCCACGAAGGTCGTCGATGGTTGCATCGGGATGTTCACGCACATACATGCGAATCGCCCTCGCTGTGTTGAGCGAAATTCCAGGCAGCCTCGCCCAAGCAGTGATCGAAGCGCCGTGTATGCTCACTTTCTTTCCGCATACGTATGCATGATCACGACCATGCGCACCATCACATAGTGACGGGCCCAAGCGCTGGGTTGTAGCTCGGCCTGCAAATCTTGTGAAAAGCCCAGCGAGCACCATCAACAAAATAAAGCCGAAAAGATGTAACCAATAGAAGCCCACCACGTTTCTCCTCGAGTTAAGCCATGAAAGAGCTCGGATCGACACCACTCAAATTGCCAGACATCTACGACATTATTTTCCATCACGACGAGATCGGCCTGTCGCCTAGAGTTATGCGAACCATTGACGAAGTCTACACGGCGGTTAGTCACCACGCATCGGACGAACGACCGATATACGGACTCAATACCGGTTTTGGGGCATTGGCAGAAAAACGCATCAGCGCTCAAGAGACCGGGCGGTTGCAACACAACATCATTCTTTCGCATGCGGTTGGCATAGGCCAGCCGCTTGATTTTCACGTTGCCAAAACCATGATGCTACTGCGCCTTAACTCGTTGGTAAAAGGCTATTCCGGCGCAAGCACGGCACTCATCATGCATCTGACTAAACTCATCAACGGCAACTGCGCGCCCTTGGTGCCCAAGAAAGGTAGCGTCGGGGCAAGCGGCGATCTTGCACCACTAGCCCATCTCGGCCTCCTCCTCCTCGGCATTGGCGATGCGTTTATTGCTCAAGAGCGTGTCAGCGCCGCCCACGCGCTTAAGCACGCGGGTCTTGCGCCGCTTTCGCTCGGTATTCGCGATGGCCTTGCGCTCATCAACGGCACACAAGCGATGGCGGCCGTTGGCGTGTGGGCGCTCAAAGAATCTATGGCACTAGGCGCTCTTGCGGATCTCGTTGCAGCGTGCAGCCTCGATGCGCTCGGCGGGCATCTAACACCCTTCGATGCGCGCCTCCATAACGTGAAGCCACATCCGGGCCAGATTAAAAGCGCCCACCACATCATGACGGCCACGCGCGGCCGAACGGTACAGACGCTCGTCAAAAATCCCCGCACGCAGGATCCTTACTCGTTGCGCTGCGTACCGCAAGTGCATGGTGCGACGCGCGACGTAATCACGCACGTGACCTCTGTTATTGAGCGTGAGATCAATTCGGTGACCGACAACCCGCTCATTTTCGTCGACTCCGATGGCCTTCGCATCGACGTGCTGAGTGGCGGCAACTTCCACGGCCAACATTTGGCGCTTGCGCTCGATTATTTGGCGATGGCAGTGGCGGAGCTTGCGAATATCGCCGAGCGACGCTTGGAGCTACTCTTAAACCCTATTCACTCTAACGGCTTGCCGGCATTCTTGATCGACGAAGGCGGCATCAACAGTGGCTACATGATGCTGCACGTCACCGCATCGGCGCTAGTAAATGAAAATAAAGTGCTCACGCACCCGGCGAGCACTGATAGTATTCCCACATCAGCAAATCGGGAAGATCATGTTTCGATGGGTATGACGTCGGCAAACAAGCTCTGCCAGGTCATTGAAAATACCCAAGTGGTCTTAGCGATTGAATCTTTGGCAGCAAACCAGGCGCTTGATTTGCGCGAAATGAAAGGCGTCGGTCTCGGTGTCACCAGATTTCTCCGTGCACTTAGAGAGCAGGTGGCGTTTCGCACCCGCGACGGGCTCTACAAAGATGACCTAGACATGGCGCTTACCTGGCTTGCCACTCATGAAACCAGATCGCTTATCGGCGCGATTCTAGGTGGCAACGAGCCCTAACCGTTCCGCCTATTTGGTTCGGAAAATCACGCGACCTTTGTTCAAGTCATAAGGCGACAACGCAACACGAACGTTGTCACCCAAAACGATCTTGATAAAATTCTTGCGCATCTTGCCAGAAGTATACGCCAACACGATGTGGCCATTTTCTAGCCGCACTCTAAAGTGACCGTTGGGAAGGACTTCCGTAACCCTTCCGTCCGCCTCAATATGGTCTGAACTTGCCATTCACCCTCCAAAATCCTAAAAAGCTCATCCGCCTACATACAGCCGTGCGTGAAAATACTCAAGCGACCGTACTGTTAGAAGTGAGGTCAGAATTGTCGCAAGCCCGTCCGCTCGAGACAACAATCCGATCAAAGAACATCAGAGACTAATTTAGTCTTACTTGCGCATTGGCGATCACCGTGGTACAAGCGGCTTGTGAAATTTGGCTGAATTCGAAGAGTCAAGGTGGCGTAAGTTTAGAGCGAGCTTGTTGATCTCTTCAGAAATAGAACCGCAGGTTTTGTTTGCGGCAAGCCTACACAGGAATTTGTAATGTTATGTAGCAAGAGATGGTGAGGCTACTTTGCAGTGTAAAGGTGGCTCGGTTGGGCGGAAACGTTCCTGAAAGAGCGATCGAATTAGGTAGGATTTTTTAAGGTACAAGAACAGTACTCATCAGGTTTCACGGTTCCTTTGGAGCGGTGTTTGTGTGCGCCTTTGGAATAGAAGGTGCCATAGGTTTAGTCGTAAAACGAAGTGAATTTACGAAGTCTGCCGAAAGATTTTTCTGCCACTTTACCAAAGTATCCTAAGCCCCATTTCAAGCATGCATACCCGAGCGAGAAGGGCTAGGAGCCATGTCCAAAGAAATTATAATCAATGCCAACTTTGAGGAAGAAGTCAGAATTGCCATCCTCGAAAATGAGCGCCTCGTAGATCTCGATATAGAAACCTCCGTTAAGGCCAAACACAAGGGCAACATTTATAAAGGTATCATCTCGAATATCGAAGATGGCCTCGATGCGGCCTTCGTTGAGATTGGCGAAGAGCGCCAGGCGTTTTTGCCGTTGTCTGAAGTGCGGCCAAGCATTTTCCCACCAGAGTTGCGCAATAAAAAGAAAGTAAAAATTTCCGATGTCCTTTGCCGAGGACAAGAAGTCGTGGTGCAAGTCACCAAAGACGAGATCGGCAACAAGGGCGCTGCGGTTTCCACCTATTTGTCCTTGCCTGGACGTTTTGTCGTCTTGATGCATTCTGACGAAAGCGGCGGCGGTATCTCCCGCAAGATCGATTCCGAAGCGGCACGCAGCGCTGCACGCGATATGCTGTCACGCTTAAGTGTCCCCGAGCACATGGCCGTTATAATTCGCACGGCGGGAATGAGCGGTACCAAGAAAGATCTCTTTCGCGATTTTAGACTGCTCTGCGAAACGTGGCAGCAAATCGATAAGGGCGCCCAATTGGGTCGCGCGCCGACACTCTTGTATCGCGAACCCGACATCGTCATTAGAACCATTCGCGATTATTTCTCAAACGACGTCACCCGCATCGTGATTGACGACGAAGAGGAATACGAAGACGCGCTCACTTACTTCCGTGAGTTCATGCCGGATCTGGTGCAATTGCTTGAACGTCATCGCAAACGCGAACCGATTTTCCATTACTACGGCATTGAAAAAGCTATCAGTGAACTCTTCGATCTCGAGGTCAAACTGCCTTCCGGCGGCTACATCACCGTCGAGCAAACCGAAGCGCTCGTCGCGATCGACGTGAACTCCGGCAGTTCGACGAAAGAAGAAGATCACGAAGCGACGGTTTATAAAACCAATTTGGAAGCAGCCGACGAAATCGCACGTCAACTGCGCTTACGAGACATGGGCGGTATTGTCGTGATCGACTTTATCGACATGGTATCGCGTTGGCATCGCCGCGACGTCGAACGCCGCCTTCGTGATTTGATGAATCACGACAAGGCACGCGTTAAGGTTGGCCGCATCAGTGAAAACGGTATTCTTGAACTGACGCGACAACGCTTGCGTCAATCACACAGTCTCATCAGCCGTGTCATTTGCACAAGCTGCAGTGGCACCGGTCGTGTGCGCGATGCGCAGGGCCTCGCACTTGCGGCGTTGCGACGCGTTGCTGGCTATTTGTCGAAGAAGCGTCAACTCTCGAAGTTGACCGTGCGCGTGCCGATTGAAGTTGCCAATCTGCTTAATAATCGCAAACGTAAAGACTTGCTCACCATGGCTGAGAATTTCGAGATCGAAATTGACATTATTGGTGATGCCAAACTTATCGATTCACAAATCGACTTCTTTGAAGAACGCCGAGGCTACGCTGGTCTGCGTGCCAAAGCACCGACGAGAGATTATTGGGAAAAGCCTGATGCAGCGTCATCGCATGGTCATCGTGGCAAAGGTGGTTATAGCCAAGGCGATCACAATAAATCCAAATCCGATATGCCGCCGCCTTCAATTGGGCCCGTGCCCACGCTCATTGAATATGACGAAAATGAGTTGGAAACGGTTAAAGAAGACAGGCATGAAGAAAAGGCTTCGGTGTTCGAAGATCCGTTATCAGAAGCTCTTTTTGGCGCAGCTCCCACCATTTCGCTCGATGACTTATTGATGAAAATAGCGCCGAATAGCGTGATTAAGCATGAAGTTGTTGATGACAACGCTGACGCATTTCAGCTTGAACGTGGTCCCGATATTGACATCGATATGATCGATGGCGACGAAGGAACCTCGCATGGGTCTGCTGAAAGAGGTCCAAAAGATCGTCCCGAAGAAGCGAGACGTGGGGGCCGTAGGCGACATTCGTCGAAACGCCGCGGCATGCGCACCAAGAGACCACTCGCGCGCGGCGAAGGTTATAATTCCGGAACAAAAGAATCTCCGCGCAATACTGGCGATGATTTTTCCAAAGACGAATCTAACAAGAACCGTCATGATGGTTTGAGCAAATAAGGGTGTAGTGATGATAACGTTGATAGCCTCTCTCGTGATTGTCGCCGTTGCGATCATGCTGATCCTTTCGCAAAGGCAAACCGTCACGAATGTGAAAAATCTCCTGAAACAAGCACAAGAGAAGAATATTGTGCTTGAGAACAAGATTGAAACATCACGTGATGAGTTGCGGCGAAGCAAGGAAGAGCTTGAGCGCGAACGCGCGTCACTCCGCGAAGCTCGTGACTTAAACAAGAAGAAACTTCGTCGACAAGGTAGTGCTGAATCGGATCAGACTACCTCACCGCAAGATGGAGACATTTCGAATAAGGCACTTGAAGATAGCCAAAAAGCGATCCATGCTTTAGAGGCGCAGATCGATCAACTTAAAAAACAATTCGGGCACCAAGAAGACGCCCTGCGAGCTCGTATGAATGAAGAACTTGATAAGAAGCAGCATGAAAAAACCTCCGAAATCGACGACCTCAAGAAAAAGATAACGGAACTGCAGGAAGAGCTTAAAAAGCAAAGACGCCTCATGCGCCCTGAAGGCAACAAGATAGATCTGAAGACCCTGCCCGACGAAGCGGCCAGCGAATTTGCCCGCATCTACCGCAAAGCTGAACAGCATGAACGCTTGCACGGTATCGCACGTGCAAAATTGCATCTTGCGCAAGAGAAGTTCACAGAATTGCAAAAGCGTTATTTTTCGGTATGCCGCGAATTAGCTGTTGCCGCTGGCAACCAGGAAAATATTGACCCGAAATCTGCTCGCGAAGTCGCCGAAAAGATGGTCGCTGATCACGCGAGCGATATGCGTCCTCGTGGAGAACACGGCAATAGCGACGGTGAACAAGCGTAACGTTTGCTTGATACGCAACGAAAAAGCCCGGATAATCCCGGGTTTTTTTATGGCTAACAGTAGCAGGCGCATTCACCAATTTTTCAACGATACTCCCTACAAGCCCACCGCGCTTTGATAGACGAATTTCTCGAGGTAGTGATAAGGTTCTATCGTAGCACCCGTCTTCAGCGCTTTATCGCAATCAAGCAGCTTTGACAGTCGCTCGAGGTGAAACTGCAGGCTGCGCTTTTTGGCCACGTGCGACATCCACACAAAGCGGTCGCCAAACACAGCAACTTGTTTGCGGATGTCCCAGTCGGCCATGCCTTGCTCAAGACATGAACGAATATGCACAAGCACGCGAAACTGCCACATCAAGACGCCCAAGAATTTGAGCGCATTCTCGTCGCTATTACGCAAGCGCCCAAGCGCAACGAGTGCATCTTCAAGACGCCCCTCGCTCAGAAAGCGTGCGAGCAAAAATACATCTTGCTCGGCACTATTAACGATTTGCTCTTCTATGGCGTCGATGGTGATTTCGCAGTCGACAAGCGCCAATTTCTCGAGCGCGTTTCGTATGGCGAGCAAATCGCCGTCAGTTACGGCGAGCAAAAAATCGGCCGTATTGGAGGATATCGTAAGCCCCCGCTGTTTGGCCTCGTTGTGCAAAAATAAGCGTCGATCATGTGGTTCATCAATACTCAACGAACAATGTGCGCCACTTTTTTCAATGGCAGCAAGAAGTTTGTTCTTCTTCTCAGTCTTAGAAAATACCAAGACCAAGAGCGTCGAGGCGCAGGGCGCTAAGACATATTCCAAAAGCGCGGAAACCAGTGTTGCACTAAGCTTTTCAGCATAATGAACCTCGACCAAACGAAACCTGCCCAAAAACGGCATCGTCTGTAACGTCGACAACAAATTCGAAACGTCATCTTCAGGCATGACGTATTTGTGATGATTGAAGTCAGCAGATGACGCGGTCGTATAGGCCTGGCGAATCATCAGCAGCGCTTCGTCGAGCAACGCGCGTTCACTCCCTGATAATGCTATTACAGGAGCAAACTCATGGTTTTTGACTTTTTTCTTTATTTGGTCGATACCGGTCATAATAGCGATCTCGTAGCAATCTCAATGAAGGTTTCAAATGGGGCCCCGCATGACCATAGACAGTCATTGCCATATTCATGACGAAAAATACGCGCACGATCTCGATGACGTGCTTGCCCGCGCCCAGCACGCGGACGTTAGCCATTTCGTATCGATCGGTTGCGACATCCACACAACCGAACGTGCACGCAACACAGCTCATCATTACGAGAGTGTTTTTTTCACCGCAGGCTTCCACCCGCACGAGGCGCAATATGCAAACGCAACAACGCTCGCGCACCTCAAACAACTAGCGCGCGACCCAAAGTGTGTGGCCATCGGCGAATGCGGGCTCGATTATTATTACAAACACTCAAGTATCGACGATCAAAAGCAAGCATTTTCGGCGCAGCTTCTGCTTGCAGACGAACTCGATTTGCCGGTGGTCATTCATCTGCGCGATGCATTCGACGATTGCGTCGCTATTCTTAAACAACACCCATCACGGTTACGCTGCACGGTGATCCATTGCTTCAGCGGCACGCTCGAGCAAGCAAAGATATTTGCCGATCTTGGCTGTTTCATCTCGATCTCGGGTATTATTACCTTTAAGAAGCCTGGTGATTTGCCGATGGTCGCACAACAAATAGCGCTTGACAGACTCCTGGTAGAAACCGATGCGCCCTACCTTGCGCCGCATCCGCGTCGCGGCGGCAGGAATGAGCCGGCCTTCATCAATTTTACGCTCAAAGCCATTGCCGACGCGCGGGGTGAAGATTTAGCCGCAGTTTCCAAACAGATTGAAATGAACACCATCGGGTTTTTTAGCCTGCCACCAAAAGCGAGTCGATGACAGCAATTATTAATCCCTACGACATTATTTTTCCGCCGCCGGAGGAGGCCGAAGAACAAGGCATCAACGCTAACGGTGGTTATTTCTCGACGGCCCGTCTGCTCTCTGCTTATCGCGCAGGAATTTTTCCCTGGCCTCACCCTGGTTTGCCGACGCTGTGGTTTTGTCCCGATCCGCGTTTTATTTTGCGCCCAAGCAAACTTATCGTCACAACGTCACTCAAAAAAGCGCTACGCACCACGTCGCTCACGATAAAAGCTGACAAGAATTTTCCGACAGTCATGCGTCGCTGCCAAGCGAGTTGTCGGCCCGATCAATCAGGCACGTGGATAACCGACGAGATGATCGATGGCTATTACCAACTCCATCTTGAAGGCTATGCCCACAGCATTGAGGCGTATCACGACGCCACACTCGTGGGTGGCCTTTATGGCCTTGCACTTGGTAGGATGTTCTTCGGTGAATCGATGTTTTTCGAAGAAGCTAATGCTTCGAAAATTTGTTTCGTCACCCTTGTAGCGCATTTACTCGATTGGCACTATGTCTTGATCGATTGCCAAGCATACACCGCGCACCTCGAGAAATTCGGTGCGGAATTTTTAGCACGCAGCGAATTTCTTAAAGAGCTCAGCATGAACAAGGACGCAGAGCCACACCCTCATGCATGGCATTTGCACATGTCGCCGGTGAAGGCATTAGAGCGCCTGCAACACTACCAAGCCCGTTGAAACTTTACGGTCTCTAGCTACACTACGACGAGTATCACGAAGGAGTTCATCATGGCATTTACTTTACCTGCACTGCCTTACAACAAGAATGCACTCGCACCCACGATTTCAGAAGAGACCCTCGACTATCACTATGGCAAACATCATCAAACCTATGTGACCAATCTCAACAATCTCGTCGAGGGCAGCCCGCTGCAACAACAGAGCCTTGAAGACATCATCAAGAGTGGAAGCGGCGCCATTTTTAATAACGCAGCACAAATTTGGAATCACACGTTTTATTGGCACAGCATGGCGCCAAAAGCCGGCGGCGCACCGCATGGAAAAATTGCTGACGCGATCATAGAATCATTCGGTTCCTTCGACGCATTCAAGGAACAATTCTCGAAAGCGGCCGCTGGTCAGTTCGGTTCAGGCTGGGCGTGGCTCGTGCGTGAAAAGAGCAATGGCCGCGTGTTTATTGAAACCACGGCAAATGCGGGCTGCCCCCTTACTGAAGGCCATGTCCCCGTGCTCACGTGTGATGTGTGGGAGCACGCCTACTATATCGACTATCGCAACGCACGCGCGAAATACATCGAAGCGTGGTGGAATTTAGTGAACTGGGATTTCGCGAATCAAAACCTCGCCAAATAGTCGACTTCGCAACATGCCCGCATAACAAAAATTTCAAGATCAGCGCCTGCGAGATGCCTCGATCACGGTCGAAAAAGCTCGCGGTTGCAGTTCACCGAGGCGAATAATCTTGTCCATCATCCGCGGTCTGCGCGCAAACCACAACAGCAACGCCGTATTACGGTAGTAGGACCTTATAATCGCACGATGGGCCCGAACATAAGGCAGAAGTGCAGAAGACGTAATCAGCGTTGGTTTTTTCCGCCTCGACAGATTTGCAACGACGCTTGCGAGCGCTTCCGCTTGCAGAAGTGCAATACTGATGCCCTCGCCGGTAATCGCATCGTAATAACCGCTGGCATCGCCAACGAGCGCAACACCGTCGGCAACTATCCCCTTGCTTCGTTGATGAAGCGGCCCTATCGCCATTTGCTCCGATGCATGCATCTCGTCGCGCACGCGGCGTGCGAGCGCAGGAAATAGGTCGATGAGCGCGTCAAAAGATACGCTCTCGGCGAGATCCGGCAAAAGATCCTTGCTCCACAGAAAGGTGAAATTGGTTTGCTCATCGCCACAGGGCGTGATGTATGCTTCGATGCCTCGTTTGAAATAGACTTCTACGTACTTGCTCCACGGCTGTATCGCAAAGTGCTTTCGTAAACCATAGCGACGTAGCTTTGCTGCGGGCCCTTTCAATCCCGCGATCTGGCGAATGCGAGAGCGCAAGCCATCGGCACCGATGATGAGACGTACATCGACAATACCACTCAGAGTCTGCAAAACTGCGCGACGCTTGACGATACTGATTCCGGTTACTTTCTCCTGAACAAAAGCAATGTTTGCAAAATCATTGCAGCGACGAAGCAGCGCCCGTGAAAGCGCGACACGTCGGCATCCGAGCCCTCGCTCCGATGAAAATCGGCTAATAGCGCGATGACCGTGCTCGCTGACAAAGCAAACACCTTCAAAAAGCGATGAATCGCGACGATCGAGGTAGTCGAACACGCCGAGATCTTTAAGACGCTTCACACCTTCGGGCATAATGCCCTCACCGCATGGCTTGTCGACGGGTAAGGGTTTTGGTTCAAATACCAAAACGCCGACGCCGCGCTGTGCCAACGAAATCGCGCACGCAAGCCCAGCTGGTCCACCGCCAACAATAGCGATGTCAGCCATACACGGCCTTTTCTTCTGCGCTGATGCGAACTTTCAGCAACCAGCAATTCAGCACGCTAAAAATGATGGCCGTCAGAAACGCTCCGTGAATCATCGGCGTTGCCGCAATTTCGAGAACGACACCGACGTA
This sequence comes from uncultured Myxococcales bacterium, assembly GCA_964602645.1. Taxonomy (GTDB): domain Bacteria; phylum Myxococcota; class UBA727; order UBA727; family JABDBI01. The sequence goes on along the minus strand of CAZRSD010000007.1, from coordinate 5,186 downwards.
GTTTGGATGTCTCATATAACGATAAATGCCCATGGCTATCGGCGGCCGATCAGGTAGGGTAATGATGCGGGCGCACCATCGCTCGCCGAGCGTGTGCATGGCGACTAAGCGAAAGAACTGTCCGAGTAAAAAGAGTAGGATCGCAAACACAGCAATGAGCGGCAATGCGACGCGATCGAAGACCCACACCTCGACAACCATGGCTACGAGCCACATGCTATGCAAGAGCGCCATAAACGGAAAATGCTCATACGCATATTCCTTGCCGCCTTTGGCGAGGAGCGCTTTCCGATGGCATTCGCTCTTTCTTAGTTCCCATAAACGTTGCACGGCGAGCAACGCGACAAAACCTGAAAAAATTAATTTAGTTACCATGTGAGCAATACCACCTCGGCGCAAAACGCTGGACCCATGGCCAAGAGCACCGCTATATCACCCGAGCGAAATGTTCGCCTGGCGAGAGTTTTTTCGAGCACCATGAGCACCGATGCCGAGGAGAGATTGCCAACTTCTTGCAAACTTTCAACGCTCAGTTCGAGTGCATTTGGTGCAAGTTTCAATCCTGACACGAGCGCGTCTAACACGCGCGGCCCGCCGGGGTGAGCTATCCATGCCGCCACATCATTGCGATGCAGATGATGACGCGCGAGCATGTGATCGATGCAAGGCGGCAATTCCTCTTCGGCTATCTTGGGCACGTCGCCACTTAAGACGATCTTAAAACCTTTGTCGTTGATGTCGAAGCCCATCACTCGTTCCGAGTTCGGGAAAAAATGGGAAGAACTGTCGATGACCTTGGGCCCGGCTTGCAGTGTCTGCGCGCGCTTGCCGCCCGCAATAAGCACTGCGGCACAGCCATCGCCAAAGAGGCCAGATGAAACCATGTTGGCAAGTGACGTGTCGTCGTCTTGAAATGTTAATGAGCACAGTTCAAGCGACAGCAGAATCACAAGGTCATGCGGGTGACCTTTGAGATAATCAGCCGCACGCGCAATGCCAGCGGCACCCGCTACGCACCCTAAGCCAAACATTGGTACGCGCTTGAGGTTGTGCGAAAAAGGCAAACGATTCATGAGCCGCGCATCGATCGACGGGACTGCAAGGCCCGTTACCGTCGTAAAAATGATCTGCGCCACTTCCTTCGCCTCAACGCCAGCATCTTCAAGTACCTGCCTCACGGCACGCTCGGTTATCTCGAGGCCAACGCGAATGAAAACGTCATTGCGTTCAGCGAAGCTGAGGCCAGCGGCATATTGCTCGATCGGCATCGCGATGTGTCGAGCGTTTACTTTTGAGGAACGGTGGAATCGCTCAACGAGCTCAAGTTTAACATTCGCATCACGCCACTTATCGCTCAGTACTTTGGTAATATCCGGCTGCGAAACGAGCTCAGATGGAAACTGGGAAGACACTGCGATGATACGTGGCATTTCATCCATAATTTCCTCACTTTTCAGTAGAGACTAAAAGAATAAAAATCAATTTCGAAATCTTTCTATTCCAATATTTGTGGCGTGTCATGAGCGGCAGCACGACGGGGCGCCTTTTTTATTTGGTTGCGAAAATCCAGCCATCCACGAACATGTGCGCGCAGAACGATCTTGTCGGGCTTAAGCGTGCGCGCGCGAAGGAGTCTGCTTCTTGCGGGGACTAACAAGTGCCGCGATAACCAAATCGCCACTGACATTTATGGTGGTACGGCACATATCTAAAAAGCGATCGACGCCCAAGATAATGCCGATGCCTTCGGGAGGAATGCCCACGGACTGCAGGAGCACCATGATAAGCGGCAGCGAACCGCCAGGCACACCGGCAGTGCCAACACCCGCGAGAATGGAAAAGAGCACCACCTCGATCTGTTGGACGACGGTGAGGTCAATGCCATAGACCTGCGCCAAAAAAAGCACCGTAATACCTTCGAATATTGCAGTGCCGTTTTGATTTGCGGTCGCTCCCACCGTCAACACGAAGCGCGAGATGTGGCTTGGAATCTCCAGTTTGGTTTCTGCAACTTCAAGCGCCTTAGGCAAGGTCGCATTCGACGACGACGTACTAAAAGCGTAGAGATAAACATCTTGGCATTTCTTGAAAAAATCCCACGGATTCCTGCCGGCAATTAATTTTAATGCCGTGCCATAGACCAAGAACTGCTGAATCAAGAGCCCCGCAAGCACCGTCACGACGTAGAACAATAGCGATAGCAAAATGCCGTAGCCGGCGATGAAGACGGTATTAAAGACCAAGGCAAAAACACCAAAAGGCGCAATGGCCATGGCAAAACCCAAGATCTTCATGCACGCGTCGAAGGTTTGCTCGAAAATCGGAATGAGAACATTGGTTCCATCTTTCTTCCTGCGCATCACCATGCTGAGCGCAACGCCAAAAATCAGCGCAAAGATCATGAGCGGTATCATTTCGCTATCGAGCGCGCGCACGGCGCTATCAAGAGGATTCTTAGGAATAAGGTCAACGATAATTTGCGATACTGATTTCGTTTTATTCGCGTTTGCTGTTATTTGCGCAATGGTGCCAGCATTGTCAGCGAGGCTCTTTTGCTGTGCGTCGCTAAAGACGAAATTCGAGCCTGGCCTTATCGTGTTGACAAGGCTGATACCGATGACCACCGACAGCGTAGAAATGATGATCGTATACGCAAGCGTTTTGCCAAACACGCGGCCGAGGCCACGGCTCATGCCAAGTTCGTTCGTGGCTATTACCAGTGCCGAGAAGATGAGCGGCACTACAACCATGAAAATTATGCGGAGAAATATTTGGCCTACGGGCTGAAGCAGATGCGTGTTGATGGCCTTCAACCACGCGACGTCGGCAAATGGATGCAGCAAGATACCAACAACAATTGCTGACAATAATGCCAGAACTAATTTCTTATGCTGTGACATGAAAGTCCCTTCGCGCAGACTCAAAGCATTTCTGTAACACATGAGTGGAGGAAAAATGCCAAAGAGTACGGTCTTAGTTTGCTGATGATTTGCCGATCCTTGCGCTCGCCCACCCTTCTCGTCGTTCCAGCACTCTTGTGGTCACGCGGCTTGTCCGCGGGGCGACTAAGAAGAAGGAATAGAAGAAAATTATTCCTAAAATAACGACGACAGAGAGTTTTTTCGTTGAAAATTAATTTGCCATGATCCACTATCACGTTAAGGCAAAGGCCCAAACGAACTTACCTTGGGGGGGTTATGGTTCATCGCACAGATTTTTCTTTCTATCTTCTTATCGCTGTTAGCGCACTTACGTCGGCAGTTGCTGGCTTCAGTGTCAATCAAGAGGAAGTCACGCTCGGATTCGACAACGTATTTGTGCCCAAAGGCTTCGATTCAAACGACAGCGTTGAAATCGTTGTCTCCGGCGATCTGCCAAATACGTGTTATTTGCGACCTCATGGCGAGGTAAAAATTATCAACGACACCATTAGGGTTGAAATGAAAGCAACCAAGATCACGAATCCGAAGGTTTTTTGTATTGAGGCTCTCGTTCCTTATGTGGCCTCGGTTTCGCTCGGTCAATTACACGAAGGTCACTATGACATCTTCGTGAACCAAGGAACTGCTTCGGAAAAAGATAGCGGAATTCTCGTTGAGCATCCCAATTCCAACAGCATCAATAATTTCACCTATGCCAATGTAACGAGCGCTGAAGCAATGGTAGGTTCGCGCGAACTGGTCATCACGGGCACGCATCCGAGCTCATGCATGGAAATCGAACGCGTTGAAATTATTCCAAACGAAAACAACGATACGTTCTCTGTGTTGCCCATCATTAAGCAGACTCAAGATATCTGCGATCGCAGCATTAAACCATTTAGCTATACGCTGAAGCTGCCTGAAGCGCAAAAGAATCACGAGCTCGTTCATATCCGCAAAATCGACGGTACGGCGCTTAACTACCTCGTAAAGGTGCCAAGCAAACATGATCAGATGCCTATGGTTCGCTAGTCCTCGCGACGAAAAAGCGGCTTCGTGCCGCTTTTTGGCATTCATGGTGCCTATCGTTCTTATCGTCGACCTCAACCACCTGAACGAAAACTTACTACTATCCATGAGCCACAGTTCTCGAGAAGATTTGCCTGCCCTGAGCTGTTGCTGCCAGCCTCCCGTTGCCTGACGCAAATGCAATCGCTGTCGCAACCATCACCTGTCACCGTATTGCCGTCGCTGCTATGTCCTGCGCACCTATTACTGGGGATCTCGATATTTCTTGTGGAGACGCTGAACCATGGCGGCGTCGATGGGATCTATTTTGGGACCAAACGCCGTGATATAAGTGCCCTTCACGCCAAGTTTGGTGCAACAGATCGCAAAGATAATCTCTTCGTCATCGAGATTGGTATCACCCTCAAAGCGGTAGATCTTTTCAACCAAAAGATCTTCAGGATCGACGACAACGTCGCGAGGAAATACGCGCATGCTACCGTTTTGATCGGCCTTTAAGCCGTGGGTATAACCCTCTTGCTCAAGCCGGGCCAAGACTTGCGAAAGCGTTTGTGGCTCAATCATGTTCTTCACTCCCACGGCAGCACAAATTTTCCCACCACAAGATCTTTAGCCACAAGCTCTTCGCTATACATGTCAATTCTATATGGCGAAAAGCTAGTGGCTTATTCTTCAGGCGCTTGTGCTGCCTCAGCCAGGAATCACGCATCAAAGCGCGGGCTTTCAGTAAACCCTGGAAAGGTATCATGGTGGGCGGCAGGCTCGAGAAATTCAACGTTACCGTTGGTTACGTCGTAAACGCACCCAACTATGCCTATCTGCTTCTGGCGCACGAGTTCAGCCAATACGCCGCTTTGGCTCTGAATCTGCTGGATGCTTTGCTTAATATTCTCGCGAACCACGTGGTCTTCACCAACATCTTTCGGCGTGCGGGCATCAATCACCGTATCGGAGCGCTCAATGACCTTTTGAATGTCTTTGATGATGGTCCCCAAATGATAAAGACCTTTTGCGTCATAGGGGAAATTACCGCTGCGATACGCTTCAACCGCAGCAGATACCGCACCACAACGAGTGTGGCCCATCACCACAATCAATTTGGCGCCGGCGATGCTGCAGGCAAACTCCATACTTCCTAAGACCCGTTCACTGATAACATTACCCGCCATGCGAATGCTAAAGACGTCGCCTATGCCGAGATCAAAAATGAGCTCGACCGGACCGCGCGAATCGATG
>CAZRSD010000006.1:9984-20656 GCA_964602645.1 uncultured Myxococcales bacterium | reverse complement strand
CTTGACGATTTTCGTCGAGGTTGCGCGTTCTGTCCTAAAAAAACCTTCGGGGAATTTCTGCAAAAGATCCAAACTTCGCGCCGTGTTTTTAATTTCAGTGGCTACGGCTGCGGCCATATCGACGGGTAACAGAAGAAAAGACGTTGCACTGTCGACGATAGTACGTGTGCCCACCTTAGAGACTGCATCATAGGAAGGAAATTCTGCAATGAGCCGTTTGGTGTCACCCATGCGCAGGCTCAGCGCAGGAACGACGTAGGTGCTTAATTCGGTGATGGGAATGTAGTTGCCAATAAATGGCTTCATCGCTTCATCGATGCCACCAAGCAACACGCGGCTCCTGCCAAAGCTTCGGCACAGCGCTAGCGAAAAAATATTATAGATGCCTTCTTCTTGAACGAGCTGGTCAAAGAACGCTGGCGTGTTCCCTTGATAAGGGCGCTTGCGCGCGTCGCCAAATGAAAGTCCAAGGCTATTTTCAACCGAGGTTTCCTTCGATGCAAGCGTGAAGCGTGTCGACTTATCGACCATGCAGCCTAGATCAAAACTGTCTTTGGCGTTGATAGCGGTTGCGGCATCGAGGCCACTGTCAAAGACAAACGGTACGTTATCCGTTGCCGTAAGCGCACCAAAATCGAAGTTCTTTTCGTTGATGACGAGATTGCTCGACGCTGTATCCACCATCGCCGTGACGATATAGTCAGCTGCGCCAACCGACAACGCTAAGCGATATTCGCTGGCGTGGCGAAGCGCTTGTTCGCCCGAGGTGAATTGATTGGTCACATAGGTCAAGGGCGTTGCGCATTCGCTTGTGCCACGACCACCACCACAATTAAGCAAGAGTAGCAGGGCTAACCCGGCTGCTGAAATTAATGCCAATTTCATTCAATTCCCCTAGCGCGCATTTCGAGAAAGCCGTTTTCAGGAAATTTTACCAGAGCTAGAGGGTCAATCTCACGTTTTCAGCGATGATCCCCGGGAGAATGGCGCATGACGTTGAACGTTCATCATACGTGCCATTATCAATGAGGAGCTCGCGATTCTTGGTGATGTGCGCTAGATTGTCGCCAAAAATTCGATAGATGGAATCATCAAACCGCATGACCGAAAATGGTGCGACCGGTTTGCCGCCCTTTACCACGTAGGAAAAGAAGCGCGTCATGCCGGTGAGGCAGCCGTTTTGGCGATCGGAAAAATTGAGATACCACAGATTATTGATGTAGAGGCCGTCGCCAAGCGTCGACAAAATGTCGGCATCAGAGAGCGTGCCGCCTTTCATATCAATCGCAGCGAGTGTTTCGGATTGATCTGCGCCGTTATGATCGAGGTGATATTCTTTCGCAGTTTTTGGTGAAATCAATGAGTTCACCATTCTTCCCGCTTCGATCATGGGCAAATGGTTCGGCTTCATGAAGCCTTGTGATTGAAACGCTGGGCCGACGCCACTACCGATATTTTCGGCGATAGAAAAGTCGCGCGACAATTGTTTTTGTTCAGCGAAGAGCGGCATCAATGGTGAGTTCTTAACCGCGAGCGCCTTGCGGGAGAAGCCGCCCCAGTTGATCATCGCAAGCAATTCGTTGACCGCCGTCGGCGAAAAATAAACGCGATATTGCCCCGGTGAAATTGTCTGCGACGCTTTGTCAAACATGCTGAGGCCGTGGCGCGCATCGGCGATTTTCTTTTTCACAACGTCGCGATCGAATTCGGTGTCGGCATAGCTTTGCTTAATCGCTTTGTCGCCCGAGTGATACACGCTCGTGTCGAGCACAAAACTCGATTTTTCAAACCAGTTAATTTGGCCATAGGAGTTAGCAAAGCCCTTATAGATAGGGCCACCGAAATAATAGCCGACCAAATCGAGGTTGCGGGCCTCTTCGAGAATAGCGTTGACCACAAAGGCTTTGTCAGCCAGTTCACTCTTGGTGATACTCTCTGTGCTCGTGTTGCCCTCATGAATCATAAGAAACGGGTCATCAGGGCTGTGAGCGAGTTGTGCGCGAAGGCGCTTAATGCATGCGATTATCGTTTCTTTGTCCAAGATCATATTGCGCGCAAGGCCAATATTGGCGCAGGCATGCTTGTTGCCGTCGATCAGGTCGAGTTCTAAAAACTGTTGTTCGACCGTTCCTGCTTGACGAATTTGCGCATGATTAAAGCGCGCGTAGTCGAGCGTCTCCATGGAAAGCCATGCGGTAAAATTTTCCTTAGGCGCGATGGCCGCTTTGATGACGGCGACGATATCCAAAAAATAATTCTTCATCTTATTCCCCACCAAAAACGTCGACTTTGGCAAAAAGACACACGGGCGATGCGTGACCCACGCGAATGCACTGATTCGGCTCGCCCTTGCCGCAAAAGGGCGAACCCATGACCATCACCGTGTTTGAGTTGCCAACCATTTTTAGGCTGCGCCAAAAATTCGCGGAGATGCCACGGTAATTAGGGTTGCGCACGACTCTGGTGAGGCGCCCATTCTCGATGAGTTGACCCCATTCGCAGCCGAATTGAAATTTGTTGCGGCTATCGTCGATGGACCATGATGAGTTTGATTTTAGGTATATGCCTCGCTCAATCGACGAGATCATCTCTTCAAAACTCGACGTGCCAGCCTCAAGATTGAGATTGGCCATGCGGTCGATCGGTGGACGATTCCAGCTGGATGAACGCGCGTTCGCAACGCCCGGCATGCCTGCGCGCGTTTGCGCAACCATGCCGCCGAGCGGACGAATCAAGATGCCATCCTTGATCAAGAATTCTTTTTTGGCGATGGTGCCTTCCTCGTCGTAACCGTAGGAGGCAAACTCTTCCGGAATCGTTGGGTCAAAGGTTACATTGAGCAAAGGTGAGCCGTATTGATAACTGCCAAACATGTCGAGCTTAACGAAACTCGTGCCCGCATAGTTTCGCTCGTCGCCCAAGATGCGATCGAGCTCGAGTGGATGGCCGATGGACTCATGGATTTGCAGCATCATTTGATCCGGGTCGATCAAAACGTCCATGGTACCAGTGGGGCAGTTTTCAGCGTGCACCAAATCGACGGCGTCTTGAGCGAGACGGCCAGCATGCCGTACAAGGTCGATGTCACGCAGGGACAAAATGCCGCCTTGTCGACAATATGCGCGCATGCCGCCGAGCGTGCGCACCTGCGTAACGTCATGGAGATTCGCCGTGACCATGAGTGAAGGGATCAAACGGTGGATTTCTTGGTCAATATGGGCGCCGAGCGAATTTTCGTAGGTTGTACCGGTATCGATCGTCCAAATTGACGACGACGAATCGATGATGGTTTTGTGATTCTGTAGCACTGCATCCGCTTCTTTAAGGAGAGCGAGCTTTTCGTCAAGCGGCGCCTTTGACACCGGTGTATCAGCAGGGCCACGATAGCTTCCCTGATGCTTCGGGAAGGGCAGCGTTAAATTCTTGAGCAGTGAGTGTTCAACAAATTGCGTCGCCCAAAAATGCGCCTGATCAAATGCACGCTTGATGCCGTCTGCAGTCACATCTTGGGTCGACGCATAGCCAAGGCCACCTTTATGCCAAACCGTCACTAGTGCACCGCGGTCACTTGAAGAATAAAGCGGCTCTTGCACACCTTTTCTAAAACCTATTTCTTGATGCTGTTCATGCAGTAGAAATATCGACCAAAAGTCCGCTTGCTTTCCGTAGTCCTTAAGCGTGGTGGAGAGCTTGTGCATAGTATCCCCTGAAATTAGCAAGAAATTAGGCGCGTACGCTATCGATTGTGAGCAATATCGTGGTAACTGGCAAGAGGACGCCTTCGACTAGTTTATACCGAATGTTTCTGATCTGGGTCTTAGACGACCCGGATCAGAGACATTCGGTATTAGATTATTTCGCATTAAAAGTAGCGCGTAGGGATTTTATTTGCTGCGTTTTTGGTTGATACATTTTGCTCACGTTTTCTAGGAGAATTCTCATGGGTAGTAGCAAAAAAACTGTCACCGTTGTTTCAATCGCCATCGTGTTTGCGATGGCTTTAGGTATTGCAATTGGTGCAACGATTAAAAACAAAGGGAACGACCATAGCAATGGTGTTGCCGTGTCTGATCCAAATCTAAAGAATGAAACCATCGAGCAGCTAAGCGGCAAACTGAGTAACATTATGTTGCCCGACGACGAATTCGGCAAGCTCGGCGGCGCTATCTTTCAAACGGCGATGGGCTTGTTTATGGCGCAATCGCAGCAAGCGGGTATCGAAGCTACCGATGCTGCGCAACAAGAACTCAGGAAGAGCATTGACGACAAATATAGCCGTCAATATTTTGCTGATATGAATGCCAAGTCAATGGCCGAACTTACGCAGCCGGATCTTGTCGCCATCATTGGTTTCTATCAAACTGAAGCTGGCCAAAAATTCTTGAAGCTTTCGCCAAAGATCATCCAAAGCACCATGACGGCTGTGCAAGCTGACCTTACGCAGTGGCTGCCAAAGACCGTTGATGCACTCGTCTCGAAACTCAAAGGCGGTGCACCAAGCGAAGGCCAAGCTGAGCCAGGCAAAGATCCTCTGCAAAACCCACCTCAAGATGGCGACAAGCCAGCAGCTGGTCGCGAAAACTCATAAGCATGCTGAGCGTACGCATCTCGACGCTGGTCGCCGTGACGTCGCTCGTGCCACTCATTTTGGGTTGGCAGGACGAATCCCACGACGGAAAGACAAAGACGATGACGACGGGAAGGGGGCAATGGGTAAGGATGCTGTTTACATTTTCAAGCGCCCCTTGCAAATAGCTAAGCCGCTTTCTTACTGAGCGCGCGTATAAGCATGGTAAGCGCAGCCTCGATGGTGCGCGCGCGATGCAGAAGGCGCGTGCACGGCGAAAACACAAATCGCTCTACCTGTTGCACCAAAGGCCCAGCAAGGCCGATATAGACGAGGCCGAGCGGCTTATCGTTGGTTTCGCCACTTGGTCCCGCGAAGCCGGTCGTTGATAGGGCCCACGTCGACGAGAAGATGGTGCGGCAGTGGCTCGCCATGAGTAGGGCAACTTCCTCACTAACGGCCCCTTTGCTCGCAATGATGTTGTGGGGAATCCGCAACAACGTTTCCTTCGCGTCATTGGCATAGGTAGTAACGCTGCCATAGAATATCGACGAAATCCCTGGCTGGGTCGTGATACAGTTGGCAAGGCCGCCGCCAGTGCAACTTTCAGCGACAGCGAGCGATTCGTTGCGCTTCGTCAACAATTGAAAGAGTTCAGAAACTAAAAGCTCCATGACATGCCTCACCTTTTTGTGAGCATATAGTGGAGCGTTTTCTAATTATTGCCTAGGTGTATCGTACTATTTCTTGGTGACGGACTTGCTAATGCCGAGGCCAGTGCTTTCTGACCATATCGAACAAGCGCGTGCAAAAACGCCGCCAGACTTAAGTGAAAAGGCCGCAATGTCGTCAATCTCAGTGTCGAGCGCTAAGATTGGCTCTGCCGAATTGTCCTGATAATCGAGAGCGACTAGCAAATTACTTGCGAGGTGATTATTTGCGTCTTTGATAAAGTCTGCATGGCTTGCATATACAGCAACGACCGTGCCTGGTTGCATGCCGTCAAGAAAATACTGGATTTGGGTAAGTTGCATCATGAATTTGACGATGATGGGAGACAGCGGCACCGCTATGTCAGTGTTACGAATTGCCGACTTACCTTGTTGCTGGCTCTTTTGCAAAAACGAGATGATAGTGGCAAAAAAAGGATCGATAAGCGTTACCACGCCAAAATGATGGCCTCTAGTATGCAGGCGCGCAGACATTTCCATCTCGGCAAAACAATCACCGGCGCCGTAAAATACGGGGTTGAGTGCCTCTCCATGAGGAGCTAATGCGAGGATTTCGCCAATAAACGCTTCGCGTGGGCACGTGTCCTTGTCCGCAGTACGCGTGAGTGCGCAGTTCGACGGGCCAGAATTGCATTCTTGAAGAAAAGAAAGTGAACACTCCTTGTGCGCAGAGATTGCGCTTGCACGCATTTTTTGCCAAGAGTCGACCAATGCTGACATTCTATCACGCGACCTTGGTCCCTGGTGTAATGCGAGCATGGTTTGATTGCAGTCTTGAAAATCTACAAAGGTTGGCGCCATGGTCGACGTGCATCGCTCATGCAATACAAACGGCGAGCTTACAATTTCATCGACGGTCGTTTCATGAGCCTTGTTATCGAGCGCGAGCTCAGCGAATTTTTCATGTGGAGCCGAAATAATCACGCCACCCTGCTCGGTGACGTCAAAGTTCAATATGACGTCGCTATGCTCCATAGCCATTATTGCGTGGGAAAGAACGAGTGCGGTAATTAAAAAAAATATTCTACCAAATGTCATTGCGTCACCAAGAATAGACCGAGTTAATGGACGCAATATATCTCTCTAAAAAAACTGTCAATCTCTACGGCAAATCCCTGTCTATGCTAATGCCCAGATATTTTTAAGCATGAATAATACGGCAAGCGCATAAATACCAGCCGCAACGTCGTCGATCATGATGCCGAAGCGATCAGGAAAACGCCGCTCAAGTGCCTTGATAGGCCATGGCTTAAGTATGTCAAAGAGCCGAAAGAGCACAAACGCGAGGACGATTTCCCACGGATTAGGGCTCACGATGAGAAAGGGGATGCCTTGCCCCACAACCTCGTCAATGACGACCTGCGGCGGATCGCTTTTTCGGTAATGCGTGATTGCATGACCGGAAGCCCACACGCCGAGAACAAAAATGCTCGTCAAAAGCCCAAGCTTGAGCAGCACGGGCCACGCGCAATATACCGACGGAATCCAAATCACAAGCGAGCCCAGAGAACCCATAGTCCCAGGCGCAAAAGGAAAGCAGCCGCAGTAAAAAAACTCGGCCACTACCATTGCGAAACGCTTTGTGAAAGGTTTCGTCGTCATATTATGCAACAGAATTATCGTTGTTGCGCCGCAAGAAAGCTGGAATGTCGTATTCATCAACCTTCTTGGGATTGTCATCCTTAAGCGACGCGCTCACGCCATCTGCATCTTCGATGGGCGCCAAGATGGGCACGCGCGTTACATGATTTATCGGTGATGGTGGTTTCGTGCCGAGGCCAGGATAAGTCGACATGCCGGGTGCTACGGTATCGCGCGAGTTAAAGCCGCGACGAATAAATGTAGGAATGTCTTTCGACACGTTAATAGCTGGAGGCAACGACGAGTGTTGCGATATCGTGCTGCCGTAGGATTCAGCTTTCTTTTGTGCGCGGCTATTATCGAAACCGGTGGCAATCACCGTGATTGAAACTTCTTCATCACGTTCATTGTCGACGACATAACCAAAAATGATGTTGGCATCTTCATGCGCAGCGTCGGTAATCAGTTCGATTGCGGCATTAACTTCGTGCAAGGTGAGTGACGGGCCGCCGGTAACGTTGACCAGTATACCCATAGCACCCTCGACGGACACGTCCTCAAGCAAGGGGCTTGAAATCGCTTTCTGCGCAGCTTTGATGGCGCGACCTTCGCCGGTTGCGGTGCCAATACCCATGAGCGCCATACCTTGATCGCTCATCACAGAAATTGCGTCGGCAAAGTCGACGTTCACGATACCTTGTTGCGTAATTATATCGCTAATGCCCTTAACCGCGTTAAATAAAACTTGGTCAGCCATGCGGAATGCGTCGAGCATTGATGTTTGCTCATCGGCAAGTTGCAAAAGGCGATTGTTGGGCACTACGATCAAGGTGTCGACGGATTGCTTCAACGTCTCGACGCCTTTTTCAGCAAGCTTGCGACGACGATTGCCTTCAAACAAGAACGGCTTCGTGACAACACCGACGGTCAATGCACCGAGGCGTCGTGCAACGTCGGCAATAATCGGTGCTGCACCCGTACCCGTACCACCGCCCATGCCTGCTGCGATAAACACCATGTCGGCGCCGAGCAAGAGTTCTTCGATGCGGTCGATGCTTTCTTTTGCTGCACTCGCGCCGACTTCAGGCTTTGCACCTGCGCCGAGACCTTTCGTGCAACCGTGACCCAGTTGGAGTTTAATTTCTGCGGCATTGGCATCCAATGCTTGGCAATCAGTGTTTGCTACAACAAACTCGACGCTCGCAATGCCGCGTTCAATCATGTTGTTGATTGCATTTCCGCCGCCACCGCCGACGCCAATGACCTTTATTCGTGGCCCACGCTCTTGTATCTCGTCAAATTCTATCATTTGCAAAGCCTCCCCATTCCTCTAATATGTGTTATAAAAAAGACTTTTTCAACAAAACTAAATCATGTCATGCAGCCAAGCACTCATCCTGCGACGGACTTTGGTATAGATATTCTCATCCTTGTCGCGAAAATGTCGTTGACCACTATGTTTGGCGCCATACAGCACCAGTCCTACGGCTGTAGCATAGATGGGGCTTTTGACAACGTCCATCAAGCCACCGACCCCTCGAGGGATGCCTAATCTCACGGGGAGCCCAAGTACTTCCTCGGCGATTTCCACCATGCCCGGAAGAAGCGATGAGCCTCCCGTAATCACGATGCCCGACGTCAAAAGTTCCGTAAGTCGTGCGCGCGCTATTTCGTGACCTATCATCTCGAAGGTTTCACGTACGCGTGGCTCAAGAATCTCGGCGAGGATCTTTCTCTTGAGCATGCGATCAGGGCGATTGCCGATGCTGGGTACTTCGATGATTTCATCGACATAATCGGACTTAATACTCGCGGTCCCGTATCGCTTTTTGATAATCTCTGCGCTTTCCTGCGGCGTGCGCAGGCCTATCGCAATGTCGTTGGTAAAGTGTTGGCCGCCGATGGCGATGACCGAGGTATGCTGAATGCTGCCGTTTAAGAAAATCGCAATGTCAATGGTGCCGCCACCGATATCGATGAGGGCGACACCAAGCTCTTTTTCATCTTCGCTGAGCACTGCGTACGACGACGCCAACTGCTCAAGCACGATGTCGCTCACGGCGATATCGCAACGCTGTGCGCATTTAACAATGTTTTGTGCCGACGTCACGGCACCGGTCACGATATGCACTTTGCATTCGAGGCGAACGCCCGACATGCCGAGCGGCTCTTTGATGCCGTCTTGATCGTCGATCAAATATTCTTGTGGTAATACGTGAATGACTTCGCGATCGATGGGAATGGCGACCGCTTTCGCCGCGTCGATGACGCGCTCGATGTCGTCTTGACTCACTTCGTGGTCGCGCACGGCGACAATGCCGTGACTATTGATGCCGCGAATATGGCCGCCAGCAATGCCGGCGTAAACTGCGTTGATTTGATGATTGGCCATCGTCTGCGCTTCGAGCACCGCACGCTTGATCGAAGTGACAGTGCTTTCAATATTGACGACCACGCCTTTGCGCAAACCATGGGAAGGGCTCGTTCCAATACCGCGAATGTCGATACTGCCATCTTCTGCCTGCTCCCCCACGAGGGCACAAATTTTGGTAGTGCCTATGTCTAGGCCAACTACGATTGAATCTTTTTTCGCACGCGCCATCTAGTGAATCCATGCTATTGGGAGCATTTTCTCGTCAAAGTCTGTCGGAAATTCGGTAAATGCAAACACAGTTCTCTTATCTAAATAAACAAAAAAACCAACTGGCTTGTACAGATTAATGTTTCCCAAATATGTTTTTTTTACAGCGAGTATTGGGCTTTCTTGATTAGCGATGGCTCGACAAGCTATTCTCGACAGGATTTCCTCGCGTTTCAACCAACACGCTGCTTTGCAGGACGCGTTCGAAGACTCCAACCATGCGTACTTCTGGGGTGAGCAGGATCCCGAATTGATCGAGGACACGAAGTTGGGCGACCGACGCAATATTGAGTATGTCATCTGCTGTGGCGCCCCCATTGTTTACTAAAAAGTTTGCATGCAACGGCGAGATTTGAGCACCCTTGTATTCTAGACCCTTTAAATTGCATTTTTCAATTAGTTGTGCCGCGAAGTGTGGATAGGGGTTTTTGAAAAATGAGCCGAGAGAATTTATTGTTGGTTGAGTTTGTTTTCTCTTCCGTCGGTATTCTTGTACTTTAATGTTAAGTTCATCAATATTTTCGATGCGTGTCTCGTCATAAGCGAGGTCAACTTGATAAATGATGAGGTCACTCGGCAACGAATTGGAACGATAGCCAAATTCGATATCCTCTTTCTCATAGACAATAGTTTTGCCGTCGGCAACGCCATACACGCGCTGAACCGCATCGCTAATTTCTCCCATGCGCGTGCCAGCGTTCATGCGCACGGCGCCGCCGATGAGACCTGGTGTGCCGCACCAGCCAAGTGCCGATCGCCAGCCCCACAAGAGCGCAAGCTTGGTCGTTTTCGCGAACGACGCCGCAGCACCCACGGTCATCGCCAACCGATTGCTCTGCTGTTCTATAAAATCAAATTGCGGCGAGAGTTTCATGACGATGCCGTCGAAGCCCGCATCGCTAAAGAGCGTGTTTGAACCTCCGCTTACGACGTGAATCGGCATGCCGTGTTCTTTCGCAAGAACTTGCACGAAAGCTACTTGTTCGGGTGTCTTTGGTGTGACGAAATAGCGCGCAGGGCCGCCGACTTTAAGCGTCGAGAACTGCGCAAGCAAAATCGACTCGCGCACCTCGATGCCCTGCAGATTCGCATCTACCGTGAAGCTACGAACTTTCACTGTTGCGCACCGAGCTTGCTGTTCAATAAGTCAGC